>JAIEQN010000394.1 GCA_019747685.1 Gemmataceae bacterium | reverse complement strand
TCGGAGGCGTGGCGGGGCGAGTTCGCCCGGTTCGGGGTGGACGTGCTGACCATCGTGCCCGGGATGACCGACAGCGGCTTCGACAGGAATTGGCTGCGGGCCGACGGGAAGGCCGACCTGCGGTTCGACAAGGGCATGGCCCCGACCGCGGTGGCCGCCGGGATCGTGGCCGCCATCCGCAAGAACCAAACGGAGACCGTCTTGGGCGGCGAGGCCCGCCGGCTCTTACGGTTCAACAAGTACTTCCCCCGGCTGACCAACTGGCTGATCGCCCGCAAGGTGCGGAAGCTGTACGCCCCCTGACCCGGTGGCACGGGCATTCAATGGCTTTGGTGGCACAGGCCTCCCGGCCTGTGCTTCTTCCCCCACGGGCCGGGAGGCCTGTGCCACCGAGGACCGGCATGGCCGTCGCCGACGCCCCGCCGACAACGCTGTCCGACCCGGCCCTCAAGGCCCGGTTGCAGGACCTGCGGCGGACCGACAACGTCACCAACTGGCTCCACCTCGGGGCCGCCTACCTCTACCTGGCGGCGGTCATCGGTGGGGCGGTGTGGTTCTTCGAGTCGCGGGCCGACCTCGGCCTGTCGTGGTGGTGGAACCTGCCGGTCGCCCTGGTCGGCATCGTCCTGGTCGGGGCCGGGCAGCACCAACTGAGCGGCCTGGCCCATGAAGGCTCACACCACATCCTCTTCCGTGGCCGCATTCTGAACGACCTGGCCGCCGACCTGCTGACCATGTTCCCGCTGTTCAGCAGCATCTACCACTACCGGCTGCAACACCTGGCCCACCACCAGTTCGTCAACGACCCGGACCGCGACCCCGACCTGTCGCAGATGAGGGAGAGTGGCCACTGGCACGACTTCCCGATCCCCCGGCGGGCGGCGGTGGCCTCGCTGCTCAAGCAACTCTGGGTGCCCCGGCTGATCCGGTTCATGCGGGTCCGCGCCAAGTACAACGCCACCGGCACCGACAAGAACCCGTACATGGTCAAGGGGGTGACGCCGTCGAAGGGGGCCGTCCGGGTCGGGGTGGTTTACCTGCTCGCCGTGGTCGCAACCCTCGTGTCGCTGTTCTACGCGGCCGACGTGTGGGTGTTGGCCGCCGTCCCGGCGGTGATGTGGTTGGTCGTCAGCGCCATTTTCCTCCGCCTCCCCGACCGGCTGTACCACAAGAGCCGGCTGCACCCGGTCATCCACGCCCGGTACACGTCGATCCTGCGGGTCGGTTACATCACCGCCGTGTTCACCGCCCTCACCGTCGTCACCAAGCTGACCGGCGCTCCGGCGATCGGCTTTTACATCGTGTTGTGGTTGGTGCCGCTGTTCACCTCGTTCGCCTTCTTCATGATCCTCCGGCAGGTGGTCCAGCACGGCAACGGCGGCCGCGGCTGGCTGACCAACACCCGGACGTTCCTGGTCGCCCCGGCCGTCCGGCTCGCCGTCTTCCCGATGGGCCAGGACTACCACCTGCCGCACCACCTGTACGCCACCGTCCCCCACTACCGGCTGAAGAAGCTCCACGCCCTCTTGATGACGTACCCGGAGTACCGGGAGCAGGCGGTGGTGGTGGAGGGGTACTTCGCCCCGCCGCGGACGCCGCAGACGAACCCGACGGTCATCGACGTGCTCGGCCCGGAGTACGCCTTCGAGGGCCGGGGCGTCCACATCGACGACACCGTTATGGACGGCGACGAGTTCGAGGGCGCGGACGAGTTGCGGGCGGAGGGGGACCGACTTAAGGCGGGTGGGGACGGGACCGGCCGCGGATGAAGGCAGGATCAACACAGATCAGAGAAATCGGAGCCTCCTCTGATCTGTGTTGATCCTGCCTTCATCCGCGGCCGGTCCGGTACAAGCCTCCACGATCAGGACACGATCTGCTTCCGCCGCTTGATGTAATCCCACACCACATACCGGTCGAGGTCCCGGCCGGCGGTGAAGATCACCCGCCCCTTGGTCGCCTCGGCCACCTTGTACGCGAACCGCACGTCCTCCCGGGTCTGGTTCCAGGTCTGGAGCAGGAAGATGTTGATGGTGATCCCGTCCCGGGCGCAGAGCATCGCCTCCCGCATCGTCGCCCGCTCGGTCCGCGGGTCGGGCGGGTAGAGCATGAACAGCGTGCTGCCCTCGAAGTGGGCGGTCGGCATCCCGTCGGTGATGAGGGCGATCTGGCGGTTCGGGGTGTCCTGGTTGGTCAAGAGCCGGCGGGCGGTCTGGAGGGCGTGCTGGATGTTGGTGAAGTGGTGCGGGACGGCGAACTCGCTGGCCTCCGGCTGCGACATGTCCTTCTTCAGCCGGACCGTGTAGTTGTGGACCGTCACCGGCTTGGGCAGCAGGTGCGGGACCTCGGACACGTGCCGGGGCTTGGCGAACGTGTACATCTCCACGAACCGGAGGAAGTCGCCCGGGTACTCGGTCCGGATCAACCCGTCCAGGGCCAGGCCCATCCGCTTGACGTTGATGTACTGCCCGTCGTACCGCATCGACCCGCTCATGTCGAGCAGCACGCAGGTGGCGGCCTTCGGGTTCACCCGGGTCCGGTGGATGACCAGGTCGTCCGGCCGCATCCGGACCGGCAGCCCGGGGCCGTCGCGTAAGAGGGCGTTGGTCATGCTGGCCGGGATGTCCATCTGGGCGGCCGAGTCGCCGAACTCGTAGGGCTTGGTCCGGGGCGACTCGACGGCCCCCTCGCCGACCACCGCGTCCGGGTGGCGGCCGGACCGGCTGGCCCGGAGGTCGCTGAAGATTTGCGCCAACACCTTCGACTGGAACAGCCGCAGGGCCTTCGGGGTGAGCCGGAACTTCCCCTTGCCGTCCCCTTCGAGGCCCTGCTTCTCGGCCTGCTCGCGGATGTAGTCCTCGACCTGCTGCTGGAGGGCCTTGAGCTTCTCGATGTCGCCCGGGTCGGCGTAGTTCTCCAGCTCCCCCAGGTCGATGATGCCGAGCTGGGCGGTCTTCTTGGCCTCCTCGATCTGCTTGAGCAGCTTGTCGATCGTCTCCAACTCCTCCTTCACCTCCAGGGCCTTCGGCACGTCCATCTTCTCGCGGCCGGTGAAGTCGTACTTGCCGGCCAGCTCGTCCACCTGGTACTTGTCGCCGAGCCGGTCGACCACCGGGACGAGGCCGCGGGCGAACGGGTCGCGGTCGTTGCCGACGCGGAAGTACAACGACTCCAGCTCGTGGAGCTGCTCCTCCTTCACGGCCTTGCGGTAGCGGTCGGCGAGCTTGGCCGGCGGCTTCAGCTCCTGCGACGCCCGGCGGAAGGCGTCGGCCGCGGCCTTCTGGGCGGCCTTCGTCTCGTAGGTCTCCAGAATCTTCCGCTTCCGCTCCTCCAGCATCTCCTTGATGGCCTGGAGGCTCGGCCCGAGGCCGGCGATCTGGGAGGCGTCGAGCCGGACGGCGTTGGCCAGCTGCTCCTCGGTGAACTCGTCGGTGTCGCCGTAGGCGAGCAGGTGTTCCATGGCCGGGGACACCAAGTCCGGCTGGGGGCTGGCCGGGCCGGGGACGTTCACCGGGTCGTACTTCTGGTACGTGTGGACGATCCCGCCGGGGGTCTGCCTGTCCTGGGGGTCCATCGGGGTCCTCGTGCGGGGCGCGTTGCCCCATTGTAGCCGGCCCGGGTCGGGGCGGGTCGCGGATGCCCGGCGGTTGATGGTACACGGGTTGCTGCGTCCGACGGCGGACGCAACCTGAACCCGGAGGCCGACATGGCGGCAACGAAGAAGGCGACCGCGAAGAAGGCCCCGACGAAGGACCCGAAGGGCGGGCTGACCGCCGCCGGGCGGAGGATGTTCAGGGAGAAGGAGGGATCGAACCTCAAGCCGGGGGTGAAGGGGACGCCGAAGACGCCGGAGCAGATGCGGCGGAAGGGGTCGTTCCTGCGGCGGCACTTCGCCAACCCGGCCGGCCCGATGACCGACGACGACGGGGAGCCGACCCGGCTGGCGCTGTCGGCCCCCGCCTGGGGGGAGAAGGTGCCGAAGACGGCGGCCGACGCCGAGAAGCTGGCGGCCAAGGGGACGAAGCTGCTGGAGCAGTACGAGAAGGCGAAGGGCGGCGAGAAGGCGCCGGCCAAGAAAACGGCCGCCCCGAAGAAGGCGGCCCAAGGGTAAGGCGGTCAGGCCGGCGGCTCCGGGTTGTCGCGGACGACGCGGACGAGTTCGAGGTACTTGGCACGGACGTAGGGGTTGAGGCGGTCGGCCATCTCGTCGCCGAGGTTCAGCGCCCCGATCAGCTCCTGCACGTCCACCAGGTCTTTGGCCCGCCGGGGGCTTGACATCCCGGACGCCAGCTTCAACTCGACCAGCGTCGGGAGGGCGAGGAACCGCAGCCCGGCGATCTCCACCCCGACCGCCGCCGGATCGGGGAAGGCGACCGGCTTCGGGAGGCCGTCGCCGGGGTAGTCGCCGGCGACCAGGAACTCGATCCGGACGCCGGTCTCGGTGTCCCGCAGGTTCTTACTCCCGGCGAACGGCGGCAGATAGCCGAGCCCTTCGAGCCCGCCGTGAATGACCGGCAGACTCTCCCGGTTCACCAGGATGTCCACGTCCTCGGTGAACCGGCGGTAGCCGTGGTAGAACAGCGCCATCCCGCCGACGACGGCGTAAGGCACGCCGAGGCCGTCGAGCTTCCGGCAGATCGCCGTGAGCGTCTTCTGGACGCCGCTCTCCTGTTCGAAATGCATGCTCCCCTCCCGGAGGGCCCACCGGAAGTCGGCCTTCAACCGCTGCTCGTAGGGTACGACCGTGGGCATGGTCACGTCTCGTAGCTGATCCGGCCGTGCTTGGTCGACCGGCTGATCCGGTCGCCGGCGTACAGCCCGGCCAGGACGAACTCGACGCAGCTCGCCCGGACGGCCTCGGACTCCCCGGCGTTCACCTCGAACGCCTTTTCCCACGCCTTCGGCACCCGCTTGAGCCGCTTGGCGTACTCCGAACTCGGCAGCATGTCGCCGACCTCGATCTTGACCCCCTTCGAGAACACGTCGGCGATCTCGTCCAGCCCGTGCCGGTCGACGTACTCGTCGAACACGGTCCGGATGGCCTCGGCCACGATCGCCTCCAGAACCTGTCGTTCGCCCATCTGGTGCGACCCCATCAGGTCGAGTTCCAGCTTACCCAGCGACGAGGTCGGCAGGTGGCCGAGGTCGCTGATCCGCGGGACGGCCGGCTTCTCGCCCAGCCGCACCCCCCGGTGCCGGGCGCTGGCCGCCATCGTCCGGTAGTTGGCGATGCTGAACCGGGCGCTGACCCCGGAGGCTTGATCGACGTACTTCGACTTCCGGGCCGCCACGCTGATCTGCTCGACCACCTCCTTCATGAAGTACGGGACGAAGACGGGGTACTCGCCGCCCAGGTCCAGCCCGGCCTCCTGCTCCATGATCTCGACGCCCTGCCCCCGCTCCAGCGGGTAGTGGGTCTGGATCAGCGAGCCGATGCGGTCCTTGAGCTGCGGGATGACCTTGCCCGACCGGTTGTACGTCGTCGGGTTGGCCGAGAACAGGACCAGCACGTCGAGGTCGAACTGGATCGGGTAGCCCCGAATCTGCACGTCCCGCTCTTCGAGGATGTTGAACAGGCCGACCTGGATCAGCTCGTCCAGCTCGGGCACCTCGTTCATGGCGAAGAGGCCGCGGTGCATCCGCGGGATCAGGCCGAAGTGCAGGGCGTCCTCGGCCGACATGCTGGTCCCGGTGGCCAGCTTGGCCGGGTCGATCTCGCCGATCACGTCGGCGAACTTGGTCCCCGGGGCCAGCCGCTCGGCGTAGCGTTCCTGCCGCGGCCACCACGCGATCGGAATCTGGTCCTCGGGCAGGCCGGTCAACAGCTCCTTTCCGGCCCGGGTGATCGGCTTGTACGGGTCCTCGTGGACCGGCGACCCGGGGATGTCGAGGTACGGGACGGCCTCGTCCAGGTAGCGGACGAGCGACCGCATCAGCCGGCTCTTGGCCTGGCCCTTCTCGCCGAGGAAGAGGATGTCGTGGCCGGCGAGCAGGGCGATGCTCAGCTCGGGGATGACGGTGTTCTCGTACCCGACGATGCCGGGGAACAGGTCGTCGCCGTTCTTCAACGCCGCCAGGTAGTTGGTGCGAAGCTCGTCCTTGACGGGTCGGGACTGCCAGCCGCTGGCGCGGAGCTGCTGGAGGGTGGCGGGACGGGGTGCGGTCACGGAGGCTCCTGGGCCGGCGGTGCGGGTCACACCGCATTTTAGGCCGACCCCCGGCCGGGGGACAAACGCCCGGTGTCAGTCGGCCCGGTCCGGCCGGTATCCCCGGACATGATCCCCGCCCCGCCGTGGCCGGAAGCCGCGTACCGGTTCGACCTGCCCGACCCGGACGACATCCGGACGGCTGCGGCCGAGGTGTTCCGCCGGGTCTGGCGGACGACGCCGGGCGAACCCGGGTTCGCGGTCGTGCGGTTCGCCGGGACGGTCGATTCTCGCGCCATTCGGCGGGCGATGCTCCGGCTGGTCGGGGCATCCCCGGTGCGGTTCGTCCCGGAGCGGCTGGGGCGGTTCGACCAGCAGGTGACGAGCCGGTTCCACCGGGACGGGGCACCGCCGGCGTCACTCCTGGTCCTCGGCTACGAGTCGTCGTCGGTCCGGGGCCGGTTGTTCGTGGCCGACGCCCACCGCGCCGCCCGGGACGCCGGCCTGGGGGTCACGGCGTTCTTGGCCCGGTTCAACCCGATGCTCCCGGTCGGGGAGGCGGCGTTGCGCCCGTACACGACCGAGCTGGCCGTGCCACACGGCGAGCCGCATCTGGTCGTGTTGAACAACAGCCTCTTCCCCGACGGGGGCGACGGGTCCCGCCCCCTCGGCGTCCTCCACAAGGCCGAGGTGCCCGAGCCGGACCCGGCGGCCACGCGGGTCATCAACTCGGCCGGGCTGATGCCCGCCGGCGACCCGGCCGGGACACCCCTCCCGGCGGGGGCCGCTTCGCACTTTCTGACCCGCACCGACCTGGACTGACCACGACCCCGGCCGGGTATGATGACACCGACCCCGGAGGCCGTCCCGATGCCGATCCGCGACCACTTCCACCCGCCGGACGCCGTCCGGCTGCCCTGGGAGTCCCTCCACACCGGCTGGATCGCCGAACTCGCCGGCCGGTTGAACAGCCTGCTCCCCCCGGAGTACATCGCCCTCGATACCCGCCACGTCGGGGGGCAACTGGAGGTGGATGTCGGCGCGTTCGAATCCGGTGTGGTCGGACCACACCCGGGGGCGAACGGGGCGGGGGGCGGGGTGGCGGTCGCCCCGGCCGTGTACGCCCCGCCGGTCGCGGCCGGCGACTTCCCGGTCGAGTTTCCGGACATCACCGAGCTGAAGGTCTTCGCCGAGCGGTACGGCCGGATGTTGGTCGGGGCGGTCGAGCTGGTCAGCCCGGGGAACACGGACTGGGGCGGGGCGCGCCAGGGGTTCGTCGCCAAGTGCGTGGCGTACCTGACGGCGGGGGTCAGCCTCGTCGTGGTGGACGTGGTCACCGACCGGCATGCCGTCCTTCACAACGACATCGTCCGGCAGCTCAGCGGCCCGGCGGCCCTGGAATTGCCCGACCAGCCCACCCTGTACGCCGCCGCGTACCGGCCCCTCAAGCGGGGTGAGCGGGGTGCCGTCCAGGTATGGCGGACGGCGTTCGCCGTCGGCGATCCGCTCCCGACCATGCCTCTCCGCCTGGTCGGCGACCTGTTCGTCCCGGTCGAGTTGGAGATGACCTACACCGAGGCGTGCCGCCGCCGGCGGCTGGTCTGACCCGGCTACTCGCCCTTCTTCTTCCCCTTCTTGCCCGGCGGGGGCGGCTTCGGCTTGGCCCTCCCGGTCGGCTTCGGCGGGGCGGGCGGCGGAACCGGGGTCGCCCGGCCGGCGGTCCGCGGCGACGGGCCGACGATGTACCCGAGGGCCTTGAGCGGGCCGACGAGCCGGTCGGCCTCGGCCACCGCCGCGGCGGAATCGACCCCGGCTCGGGCGATCGCCACGTACCAGAACTTCTCCCGGTCCCGCGGCGACAGCTCCTCCGGGTCGGCCCCGAATTCCCGGACCAGTTCCCGGTCGAACCGGAGGAGCTTCAGGACGGCGGCCAACTCCCGCCAGGTCAGCCCGGTCGAGACGACCGACCCGTCCGGGCGGGTCACGGTCCGGCCGATGGCGATGTGGAGTAACCCGCGGAAGTGGCCGGCCACCAGCCCGGCCGACCGGGCGGCGTCCAGGAGGTCTCGGGTCCCGTCCATGCCGTGACTCCGTCCGCGGTCTCGAACCCGGTCCCGGTCCGGCTGCGGCCCGATCACCCGGGCCACCCCGGGCACCACCCCGGGCGTCACAGTCGGATGCAGTTCGCCCATTTTACCAGACCGTCGGAGTTACTCCAGACCCGCCACTCTCCTTACTTCTTCGGCGACGCCAGAACCCGGCATCGCCCGGCGGACAGGTCGGCCAGGATTACGGCCCTGACCCTCCCAGCGCCGCCCGGAGAACCCGGGCGACCGGTTCCGGGTCGTCGGCCCGGCCGACCGCCGCCCCGACCGCCACCCGCCGGCCGCCGGCCTCGGCCACCCGGCCGACGTTCTCCGGCCCGACCCCGCCCAGCGCGAACGCCGGCAAGGAGGTTTCGGCGGCCGCCGCCCGGACGAAGTCTAGTCCCGGAAACACCTCGAACGTCTTCGTTCGGGACGGAAACGTCGGTCCGACCCCGAGGTAGTCGGCCCCGTCCAGCACCGCCCGCCGGACCTGCTCGACCGAGTGCGTACTGACCCCGATCAGGGCATCCGGGCCGACGACCCGCCGGGCCTCCCGGACCGGTAGGTCGTCCTGTCCGAGGTGGACGCCGTCCGCTTCGGCCAGCCGGGCGATGTCCGGCCGGTCGTTGACGATGAACAGGACGCCGGCCTGCCGCGTCCACCGCCGCACGTCCCTCGCCCGTTCCAGCAACTCTCGGTCCGACAGGGACTTCTCCCGGAGCTGGAAGACGGTCGCCCCGCCGGCGGCGGCCCGCTCGATGGTCCAGTCCAGGGACGCGACGCACTCCGACCCGGTCAACAGGACGTACACCCGGGCGTCGGCCAGCTTCTCCCGCGACCGGCCGCCGGTCACGACCGCCCGTTCCAGGGTGTAAGTCCGGTAGCGGAGGGCCTCGAACGCCCGGCCCGGGTCGCCGGCGAACAGCTTGCCGAACTCCTCCAGGCTCCGGAGGGATTCCTGGAGCCGCTTCAGGTTGACCTCGGCCACCTGCCGGGGGGTAGCCCGGTCGTACTCGCCGGCCGCCGAGACGGTCGTCCCCACGTCCCGCCGCGTCTCCCGGGCGGCCAGCAACAGCCCCGGCGGCAGCCGGCCGGCGGCCTCGGCCAGTTCGTGCCGCAACCCCTTGACCTGCTCGGTCAGGAAGCGGTCGTCTAGCACGAAGCGGACGTAATCTTCTAGCACCCGCAGGGCTTCCCGGCCGCGGTTCAGGTTGGCGTCCACCACCCGGGCGGCGTCGTGTTCGTCGGTCGGGTCGGGCAGGGCGAAGGCGGCCGCCGTATCACCGGGCGGGGCGACCGGGTCGTCCGGGCTGGTCAACAGGTCGTCAATGGCGGCCGGGTCGAGGCCGAGCCGGGCGGCGGCCGCGGCGAACGCCGGGTCAACCCGCAGCACGACCAGGAAGAGGGCGTCGGTCATGACCGCCGGGTCGGCCCGGCGGCCGAGCGACCACGCCCGGGCGGCGGCCAGGAGGGTTGGCGTCGGCGGGGCGAGCGGATTCGTCTCGTCCCGGAGGGTTGCCAGGGCCTCCCGGACCTCGGCGAGCTGCCGTCCGAGTCGGTCCACCAGGCCGGCCGGCCGGCCCTCGTCCTCGTCCAACAGTCCCAACACCAAGTCGGCCAGCCGGACGCCGGCCGCCCCCCGGGCCTCGGCCCGCCCCTCGGCCGCCGCTACCGCCCGTCCGACCCCCGGGCTTACGTCGTGCATTCGCCCGCCCCCGCGAACATCCCCACTGGCAGTGTACGCCGCCCGGCGGTCCAGCCGGTACAGCCGGCGCGGCCGGCACCGGCCGTCCCGCAGAACGCGGCCGGCCGGTCTTCTCGCTCCGTCCCGCCCGGTGCGGCGGCCGATCATCCCCGCACGCGCCCGCCGCACCGCGGCCGGCGGCTCACGGACCGAGCCGCCGCCACCGGCCAGGGGACCGGCCATGCCTCCACCCGCCTCCCGTTCCGCCGCCCTGTCTCGGGTCGCCGCCGGGGTCGGGCTGCTCGTCGTCGTCCTGGCCGCCGGCCGGGGGGCGGGGCAGCCGCCGGCCCCGCTGCCGGCCCCCGCCCCGGCGAAGGACGCCAACGGGAAGGACGCCAAGCCGGACGACGGCGACGAGCCGGCCGACGGCCGGCCGGTCCTGTCCCTGGGCGACTGTATCGCCGTCGCGATCGAGCGGCAGCCGGCCCTGCGGGCGGTCCGGGCCAGCCAGGAGGCGACCGGGGCCGGGTTCAACGCCCTGAACAACATCGGGCGGGTCGGCCAGCTCTTCGCCCCCGACCTGCCGTTCCGCAAGGAGCAGTCCACCCGCGGGGTGCTGGCGGCCGCGGCCGACGTGCAGAAGCTGCACAACGAGATCGTCCACGACGCCACCAAGTTGTACTACACGGCCGTCTACGCCCGCCAGCAGGCCCGGTTCACCGAGGACGTGGTCGCCCAGGTCGACACGCTGGTCAAGCTGGCCAAGGCCGAGATCGACACCCCGCTCAGCAAGATCGACCAGGGGCGGCTGAACGCCATGCAGATCGGGCTGGGCAAGGCCAAGCGGCTCAACGCCACCGCCCGGGTCGGGGAGGAGCGGGCGTTCGCCGCCCTGCGGGAGGTGATGGGGGTGGGCGAGGCCGGGTTCCGGTTCCGGCTCAAGGACCGGGAGCTGCCGGTGATGCGACAGAACGTCCCGCTGACCAAGGAGCAGGTGGTCGAGCTGGCCCTGTGCCGGCGGCCGGAGCTGGTCCTGGCCGCGGCCGGGGCCGACGCCTTCCGGCTGGAGGTGTACGCCCAGGGGGCGATCGACCACCGGCGGACCGTCCCGACCCTGGCCTCCGGGGCGGACATCCACGCCCGGATGGTCCCGCCCGGCAGCCGGGACCCGGGGACCGACTACCGGCCGGAGCCGGTCCTGCCGGAGATGCCGCCCCAGCTCGTCGGCCGCAAGGACGACCGGGTGGCCCGGGCGTCGGCCCTCAGCCGCCGGGCCGACGCCTTCTACGACAAGATGCGGGAGCTGGTCGTCCTGGACGCGGAGAACGCCTTCTTCAACTTCCAACTCGCCGCCGAGCAGGTGGTCATCGGCAAGGGCCAGAACGCGACCGCCCTCGACCTGATGGGCTACATCCAGCGGAACTTCTCCGACCAGAAGGCCCAGAAGGAGCAGTTGGCCTCCCTGTACGCCCAGGCGGCCGAGGCCCAAGCCGACTACGTCACCGCCGTCTACCAGTACCTGCTCACCCTGGCCGCCCTGGAGCGGGTGACGGCCGGCGGCATCCGGCCCGAGTTCCCCGGCCGGTAGTTGTCTCGGTGGCACAGGCCTCCCGGCCTGTGCGGAACAAATCGCACAGGCCGGGAGGCCTGTGCCACCCAACGGACGGGGGCCGGAGATGCTGCGGGCGTGTGCGGTCGCGTTGGTCCCGCTGGCGGCGGTCGGCCTCGGGGCGGTGCCCGGGGCGGCCGGGCCGGCCACCCCGGCCCCCGGCATCAAGCTCGGGCTCAACCGGGGCATGTTCCCGGACGTGGCCCCGGCCATGATCCAGGCGGCCGCCGTCCCGTTCCGGGACCTGCTCAAGAAGCAGTCCGGGCTGGACGGGGAGGTCGAGCTGGTGGACGGGCACGACGCCCTGGCCGCCAAGCTGACCGCCCGGGAGGTCCAGTTCGGGGTGTTCCACGGGTTCGAGTGGGCCTGGGTCCGGCCCCACCACCCGGACCTCCAGGCCCTGGCCGTGACCGTCCCGCCGGGCCGGCGGCTGCACGCCTGCCTGGTCGTCAACAAGGACGCCAAGGCCGAGAGCCCGGCCGACCTGACCGCCGGGACGGTCCTCATCCCCGGCGGGACGAAGGGGCACTGCCGGCTGTTCCTCGACCGGCTCCGCCCGACCCTGCCGGACGGGGCGGCGAAGCCCGAGCCGGCCCCGGAGGCGAGTACCGACGAGGTGCTGGGCCGGGTGGCCCTGGGGACGGCGGCCGCCGCCCTGGTGGACGAGGCGGCCCTGTCGGCGTATCAGAACAACAAGCCCGGGGCCGGCCGGCTCCTGCGGGTGTTGGCCCGGAGCGAGCCGTTCCCGCCGGCCGCGGTCGTCTACCGCCGCGGGGCCGTCGACCCCACCGTCCTCGACAAGATTCGGTCCGGGCTGGTCAAGGCGACCGCCACCGCCCAGGGGAAGGCGTTCCTGTTCCTGTGGAACCTGAAGGGGTTCGAGGACGTTTCCCCCGCCTACGAGGCCGACCTCCAACAGGTTCTCAAGGCCTACCCGCCGCCGAAGTAAGGACGATCCGACCGGCCCGCGGCCTCCGCAACCCCCGCCCGGCGGGGGTTGCCGGCTTTTCCCGGCCGGCCCAACCGACCTTCCGACCCTCCGTCCGGGTGGTAGAATAGAGTGACCAGGCGTTCAGATTACCAACCCGGTCGGGGTTGAATCCGGTGTCCCGTACCGGGTGTCATAGTGGGGGCGGGGGTCCGCCCCGACGCGGCGAGGAGTGTGATGGCGGAGCCGATCCAGACGGTGTCGATCGCGGCCGAGGCCCGGACCCGGTTCATCCGGTACGCCATGTCGGTCGTCACCGGCCGGGCCTTACCGGACATCCGGGACGGCCTCAAGCCGGTCCAGCGGCGCATCCTTTACGCGATGTACGCCGACCTGAACCTGACCGCCGCCCGCAAGCAGCTCAAGTCGGCCAAGATCGCCGGCGAGGTGATGGGCAACTACCACCCGCACAGCGGCGAGGCGATCTACGACACCATGGTCCGGCTGACCCAGGACTGGGTCATGCGGGTGCCGCTCGTGGACGGGCACGGGAACTTCGGGTCGCTCGACGGCGACCCGCCGGCCGCCCAGCGGTACACCGAGGCCAAGCTCACCCGCCAGGCCGAGTTGCTGCTGTCCGAACTCGACCAGGAGACGGTCGACTTCGTGCCCAACTACGACGGCACCCGCCGCGAGCCGACCGTCCTGCCGGCCCAGTTCCCGAACCTGCTGGTCAACGGGACCTCCGGCATCGCCGTCGGGATGGCCACCAACATCCCGCCGCACAACCTGGCCGAGGTCTTGCGAGCCTGCGTGCTGCTGATCGACAACCCGGACGCCACCGTCGCGCAACTGATGGAGAAGGTCAAGGGGCCGGACTTCCCGCTCGGCGGGAAGATCGTCTCCGACCGGGCCACCCTCCGCCGCATCTACGAGGAGGGGACCGGGAGCATTAAGGTCCAGGCCGAGTGGAAGGAGGAGGACCTCGGCCGGGGCAAGACCCAGATCGTCATCACCTCCATCCCCTACGCGGTGGACAAGGGTGAGCTGGAGAAGGTGATCGGCGGGATCATCGAGGACCGCAAGCTGCCCCAGGTCCTCGGGCTGGCCAACGAGTCGAACGACAAGGACGGGATGCGGATCGTCCTGGAGACCAAGCCGGGGGCCGACGCCGCCCTGGTCATGGCCTACCTGTACAAGCACACCGACCTCCAGAAGAACTTCGCGTACAACATGACCGCCCTCGTCCCGGCCGACGACGGCAAGACGATGCTCCCCCGGGACGGGCTGAGCCTCAAGGACTTCCTCCGCTCCTTCCTGGACTTCCGGCTGGCCACCGTCCGCCGCCGGTTCGAGTACCAGTTGCGGCAGCTCCGCCGGCGGATTCACATCCTCGAAGGGTTCGCGGTCGTCTTCAACGCCCTGGACAAGGCCATCAAGATCATCCGCGAGAGCGAGGGGAAGGCGGACGCGGCCCAGAAGCTGAAGGCCGAGTTCAAGCTGGACGACGAGCAGGTCGGGGCCGTCCTGGACGCCCAGCTCTACAAGCTGGCCCAGATGGAGATCCAAAAAATCCGCGACGAGCTGCGGGACAAGAAGCAGGAGGCGGCCCGGATCGAGAGCATCCTGGCGAGCAAGAAGAAGCTCTGGGGCGTCGTCCGGGACGAGCTGGACAAGCTGGTCTCCCAGTTCGCCGAGCGCCGCAAGACCCGGATGGCCTCCGACGAGGACGTGCTGGAGTTCGACGAGGAGGCGTACATCGTCCGGGAGAACACCAACGTCGTGCTCACCCGGGACGGGTGGGTCAAGCGGGTCGGCCGGCTCCAATCGGTCGAGTCCACCCGCGTCCGCGAGGGCGACGAGGTGGTGGCGGTAGTCCCGGGCAGCACCCTCGACCACGTCGTCTTCTTCGCCGACGACGGCACGGCGTACACGATGCGGATGAACGAGGTCCCGGCCACGGCCGGGTACGGCGAGCCGATCACCAAGTTCTTCAAGCTGGCCGACCAGGTGAAGGTGGTCGGGGCGGTCACCACCGACCCGCGGTTCACCCCGGCCGACCAGCCGGGCAAGGGGGACGTGCCGGGCGGCCCCTATGTGCTGGTGGCCGCCGGCTCCGGGTACGTCCTGCGGACCCCGCTGGCCAACTTCCGGACCGAGTCGACCAAGTCCGGCCGGCGGTACGCCAAGGTGGAGGCCGGGGACAAGGTGACGATGGCCCGGCTGGTCCGGGACGAGACCGGGGTGATGCTGGCTTCCCGGGGCGGGCACCTGATCCACTTCCCGATCAACCAGGTAGCCGTCCTGGCCGGGGCGGGGAAGGGCGTGATCGGGATCAAGCTGGACGACGGCGACGACTGCCTCGGCGGGGTGCTGGTCGGCGGCCGGTTCGACAAGCTGGTGATGGAGACGGAGGCCGGCAAGACCCAGGACTTCGGCCCGGGGGCGATCAAGAGCCAGAACCGGGGCGGGAAGGGGGACAAGCCGGGGGTGCGGACGAAGTTCGCCCGGGTGGT
>JAIEQN010001010.1 GCA_019747685.1 Gemmataceae bacterium | reverse complement strand
GGGCGACCCGGAACCCGGTGATGACCTCGTCGAAGATCAGCACCCGGTCGAGCCGGGTACACAGCTCGCGGAGGCCCTTGAGGAAGGCCCCGCGGATCGGCACCGCCCCCCAGTGGCCGCCGGTCGGCTCCAGGATGACGGCCCCGATCTGCGGGTCGGCGGTCAGGGCGTGTTCGACCCGGTCGAGGTCGTTCGGCGGGACGGCCACGGTGTTGGCCGCGACGGCCTCGGCCACCCCGGGAACCGGCGACCCGTCGTAGGGCGGGTCGGCGCCGACGGTGACGGCGTCGTGCCAGCCGTGGAAGTGGCCGAGGAACTTGAGCACCTTCGGCCGGCCGGTGTGGATGCGGCAGAGCCGCAGGGCCATCAGGGTGGCCTCGGTCCCGCTCCCGGTGAACCGGACCCTCTCGGCCGACGGGACCAGCCGCTGGACGAGCCGGCCCCACTCGATTTCGAGGTCGTGGCAGGCCCCGTAGTGGGTGCCCCGGGCCATCTGCTCCTGGACGGCCCGGACCACGTCGTCCGGCGAGTGGCCCAGGAGCAGTGCCCCGTGGCCGACGAAGTAGTCGATCAGCTCGTGGCCGTCCACGTCCCACTTGTACGCCCCCTTGGCGTGGGCGACGTAGGGCGGGAACGGGTCCATCATCCGGGTGTCGTGGGTGACGCCGGCGGGGAAGAGGGCCTTGGCCGCCGCGAACCGCCGCCGGGACCCGGGGAAGGCGGCGGCGTACCGGTCGGCGAGCGTCTGCGGCGGGGCGGCGGTGACCATGTCGGCCTCCGGGCGAGCGGGGGGCGTTAGCCCCCCGAGCCGGGTTGCGGGACGTACTGGGCGGCCCAGGCGGCGTCGTCGGGGCTCAGCCGGGGTTCGGGCGGGCCGCGGTAGATGTACCGGCCGTACCCGCCGCCGTCGTACACCTCGTCGATCACCGCCTTGACATCGAGGTCGATGTCCGGGTCCGGCTCCCGGAGTGGGATCGGGACGGGCGGGCACAACTCCCGGAGCCGCCACGGCCAGACCCCGGCCCGGGGTCGCTCCCCGGCCCGGCTGACGACCGCGCAATAGTCGCACTCGACCGGCCGGTCCATCGGCATCCGCCCCCCGCCGCGGAGCAGGTCGAGCTCGACGAGGTGGGTTTGCGACCGGATCACTTCGATCCGCTTCCCGAGGTACTGCTCGTGGTCGTCGCCGGCGTACTTGATTGACGGGCTCAACAGCTCGAACACCGTGAGCAGCCCGAACCCCTCCCGGTCCCGGACTTCGAGGAACCGGGCCCGCTCGACGTGGGCCCCGGCCGGCAGGTTCACGTACACCGGGGCGGCCGTCGCCACCCCGCCGGGGGCCGGGGCGGATGCCCCCGGGGGGTTGTACACCCCGACATCCGCGAGCCCGACCAGCCGGCGGTCCTCGGCCGGCGGCTCGTGGATGTCCATCCGGGTCCCGACCGTGACCACGTACTCCGGCCGCAGCCGGGCGACCAACTGCCGGAGGGCGGCGCTCAGGAAGTTGAGGTGGAACGACGGCCAGACGGCGGCCCGCTCCAGGTACGGGTTCATCCCGGGGAACGGCGACGGCATCGGCGGGCCTCCGGCGACGGGCTGATTCTACACCCCCCGGGCGGCCGGGTCCCAGACGTACTTGTGCAGCTGCAACTGCATCCGCACCCGGTCCAGCCCCGACGCCAACAGCCAGTCGACCAGCTCGACCGGCCTCACCCGGTCGAACACCGCGCTCACCAGACAGGTGAACCGCCCGTCCAGCCGGTGCTCGCGGATGACCCGTTCGGTCCAGTCCCAGTCCCGCCGGGAGGCGATCACGAACTTGATCTGGTCGGTCGGCTTCAACACGTCGAGGTTCGGCCAGTGGTTGCGGTCGGCCTCGCCGCTGTCCGGGCACTTCAGGTCGAGGATGACGTGGACCCGCCGGTCCACCGGGCCGATGTCGTGCGCCCCGCTCGTCTCCAGCAGCACCGTCTTCCCGGCGTCGCACAACTCGGCCATCAAGGGCAGGGCGTCCGGCTGCAACAGCGGCTCCCCGCCGGTCAGCTCGGCCAGCGGGCAGTTGAACGAGAGTGCCCGGTCGAGGACCGCCCGCCGGGCCATCCGCTCGCCCCGGGTGAAGGCGTGCGGGGTGTCGCACCACGAGCACCGTAGGTCGCAGGCGGCCAGCCGGACGAACACGCACGGCAGCCCGGCGAACGTCGACTCGCCCTGGATGCTGCGATAAATCTCGTGGACCAGCAGCTCCCCCGGCCGCAGCCCGGCCAGCGGGGCCAGCCGGTGGGCCGCCTCCGGCGGGACGGTCGGCAGGGCGGTCGGGGGTGCCATCCCTCCATCTTAGCGGCCGCCGGGCCGGCTCGTTGGAGCGCGGGCCTCCGGCCCGCTCGTTTCTCCGAACCGAAGAGCGGGCCGGAGGCCCGCGCTCCACGGAAAGAGGGCCGGTCGGGCTTGAGCCGGCCCGGGCCGGGTGGTATACCCCGGTCGGATTCCCGAACGACGATCCCGGGGAGGCGGGCGTGATGCGGCAGTGGGTGCTGCTCGGCGTACTTTGTTCGTCCGGGGCCGGGGTCGCGGCCGACCCGCCGGCCGGGGCTCCGGGGGCTCACACCCCCGGCTCGCCGGCCGCCACGGTGGACGGCGAGCCGATCCCGCTCGACCGGGTCGACGCGGTCATCCGGGCCAAGTACGCCGTCGGCCCGCTCACCCCGACCCAGCTCCGCCACCTGCGGGCCGAGGTCCTGTCCGACCTGATCGACGACCACCTGCTGGCCAAGTTCCTCGCCCGGTACGCCCCGAAGGTCGACCCGGCCGAGGTCGACGCCCAACTGAAGGCGTTCGCCGACGACCTGGCCAGGAAGGGCAAGACCCTGGCCGCCTTCCTGAAGGAGACGAACCAGACCGAGGCCGAGGTCCGGGCCGCCTGGACCGGCACCCTGGCCCTCCAGCGGTACGTCGCCGGGCGGGTCGGCGACGACCAGCTCCGGAAGTACTACGAGGCCAACAAGGATTATTTCGACCGGGTCGAGGTCCGGGTCGGCCGGGTCGTTCTGCGGGTCGGGGCGAAGGCCCCGCCGGCCGATCGGGCGGCCGCCCGGGAGAAGCTGCGGGCGGTCCGGGCCGACATCCTGGCCGGCAAGCTGTCGTTCGCCGACGCGGCCCGCAGGTACTCGCAGTGCCCGGCCGCCGCGGCCGGCGGCGACCTCGGGTACATCCTGCGCAAGGACATGCTCGGGGACGAGGAGTTCTGCCGGGCGGCGTTTGCCTTAAAGCCGGGCGAACTGAGCGAGGTGGTGGAGACCGAGGCGGCCGTCCACCTGATCCGGGTGGCGGACCGCAAGGCGGGGACGCCCACGACGTTCGAGCGGTGCCGGGAGGAAGTCCGGGAGGCGTTCGCCGACGACTACCGGGCCGAGCTGTGCGGGAAGCTGCGCAAGGACGCCCGGGTCGAACTTTCTCTGCCCTGAGAATTTACGCCCGGGACGAGTGGTTCGTGAAGGTTTTCACTTGCCCCGGGCTACGCCGCCGGCGATACTTTCGGTCATCTTCCGCCGCGCCGTCCGCCGGGGCCGTCCGATGGGGGCGAAACTCTTCGACCTCGCGGGCCGGGTCGCCCTCGTCACCGGGGGCAACAAGGGCCTGGGCAAGGCGATGGCCCGGGGGTTCGCCGAGGCCGGGGCCGACGTGGTCATCGCCAGCCGCCACGGCGACGAGCTGAAGGCCGCCCTGGACGACATCCTGGCCGGCACCGGGCGGGACGGAACCTACTTCGTCGCGGACGTTTCCGACCGGTCACAGGTGGCGGAGCTGGGGCGGAAGGCGAGCGAGTGGAAGGGCCGGGTGGACATCCTGGTGAACAACGCCGGGATGAACGCCCCGCAGGCGGTCGACGAGATCTCGGACGACACCTGGGACCGGGTGCTGGAGGTGAACCTGTCGTCGGTGATGGCCCTGACCCGGGCGGTCGCCCCGGGGATGAAGGCCCGGCGGTGGGGGCGGGTGGTCCACGTGTCGTCGATCTTCGGGCTGGCGTCGAAGGAGAAGCGGAACGCCTACTCGGCGTCGAAGGCGGCGCTCCTGGGGTTGGCCCGGGCCAGCGCCCTCGACCTGGGGCCGTTCGGGGTGACGGTGAACTGCGTGGCCCCGGGGCCGTTCCTGACCGACATGCCGAAGTCGGTGCTGTCGGCGGCCGAGCAGAAGGCGTTCGCCGACATGACCGCCCTGGGCCGGTGGGCCGACCCGGGGGAGCTGGTCGGCCCGGTGCTGATGCTCTGTTCCGAGGCCGGGAGTTACGTCACCGGGCAGGTGCTGGTGGTGGACGGCGGGTACCTGGCCCGCTGACCGTCCGGGCCGGACGGTGGAACCGTCCGGGCGGGCCGTGCGTCGAAGCAGGAATCGTCGGCCCGGCGGATTTCGATCCGTCCGGCACGGCGTCTGCCGCCCGCTCCCTTGCACCCGGGGGCCGGGTGGGGGTAAGATGGGTACGGTTTGATCGGCCCCCGGTCGCGATCCCGGCCGCCCGAACCCCTCGTTCGGGCGGGCCGCGGCAGCGGGAGGTGATGCCCCATGAGCGCCTGTTGTTGTGTGGTCGAGGCCCCCCCGCAGTGGCCGGCGCCCGGCGACTACCCGGAGAAGAGCGTCTACGAGGACTGCGTCCGGGAGGCGGACGCGTACAAGTGGATCGAGAGCGAGCGGGCCGGGTACGACCTCGGGGAGGCGGCCATCCGGCAGTGGGTGCGGGAGCACTGGACCGGGTATTTGCGGGCCCGGTGGCTCGAGCACCTCCAAGGCCGGTGCTTCTGGATCGAGCTCGACCGCGGCGACTTCGGCCTGTTGGAACGCCGGTTCCGGGATCGGACCCAACTCCTCGGGGCGATCCTCGACAAGCTCAAGGCCGGCCGGGAGAACCTCGACGTCGTCCTCTGGGCCCTGGCCTGCCACCTCCCGCTCGACCAAGTCATCGAAATCCTGACCGCCCTGGACGTGAACAGCCGCCGGCTGGCCCACCGGTTCGACGCCGCCGCGTAAGCGCCCCCGCACTCATCCCATGACCCGACCCCGGGCGGCCGATCGGCCGCCCGGGGTCGTTTGCACGGGCCGGGGCCTTACTCGTCCCGGAACTGGTTGTGGCAGTTGGTGCAACTGGCGTCGAGCTTCTTGAGCCCGGCGGACAGCTTCTTGGCGTCGCCCTTGTCGCCCTTGCCGGCCTCCTCGGCGACCGCCTTGCCGGCCGCGGCCATGTCCTTGGACAGCCTCTCCCAGCTCTTGGTCATGGCCGGGCTGGTCTTGGCCTTGTCGTTGGGCAGCTTGACGGTGTACTCGGCCAGGGCGACGCAGCGGGCCCCGAGCACCTCGGCCTCGGCCGGGTCCATCTTGCCGCCCTTGCGGGCCGCCTGGAGGTCCTTCTCGATGTTCAGCCCGCCGGACTTGGCCACCCGGAACGGGGACATCACGTCCTCCAGGTCGTAGCCGTCGAGGCCGCCGGCCCCGCCCTTGCCGGCCTTGAGGGCTTCGAGGGCCTTCTTGGCGTCCGGGGTCTTCCCCTTGAGGGCGGCCAGGACCGGGCCGGCGGCGGCCTTACCGTCCTCCCCGTAGGCGGCCAGGGTCAGGGCCAGGGCCCGGGCGGTCCGGACCGCCCCCTTGTTCTTGGCCGGGTCGGCGGCGATGGCGTCCAGCTTCTCCTGGAGGGCGGCCATGTCGGCCGCGGCGGCCTTCTTGGCGACCGCCGGGGGGAGGTCGGCGGCGGACGCGGCGGTCAGGGCGACGAGGCCGGCGAACAGGCCGGCCCCGCCGACGACGAGGCGGAGGGTCGGGGTCACGAACGGCTCCTTGGGGAAGGTCGGTGGTCGGTGGGCGGCGAGGCGGGTGGGTCGGGCGGGGCGCACGCCGGCCGCCCGCGGCCTCGCGGGGGTATTATCGCAACCCGGTTGAGGGGCGTGTAGTATCCCCCCAGGGGCGCGAGCCCCTGGTCCGTGAGTTCAGAACTCCAACGGCCCCGGCCAGGCGACCGGGACGACGAAGATTTTCCCGTCCCCGATCCGGCCGGTCCGGGCGGCCCGGGCGACCGCGTCGGCCAGCTCGGCGGCCTGCTCGTCGGCCACCCAGACGGTGATCTCGACCTTCGGCAGGTAGGCGGTGCTGTACTCGGACCCGCGGTAGCGGTCGAGGTAGCCCTTCTGCCGGCCGTAGCCCTTCGCCTCCCGGACGGCGCACGCGGTGACGCCGGCCTCGGCGACCGCCCGCAGGACGGCCTCGGCCCGGAACGGCTTGACCACGATGGTGAGCTGCTTCATGGCCGGGGGTTTGTAGGGTGGGCCGGACCGGGTCCCGCAAGGACCCCGGGAGGCCCACGTCGGGGCGGACCGGGAACCGTGGGCCTCCCCCGCCTGCGGCGGGGTCCGGCCCACCCTACGGGGCGTTACAACTCGACGAGCCGGCCCCGCTGACCGGTCAGCCGCTCCAGGTTCGCCAGCACCTCGTCGGCCACGAGGCGGGCGGTCTCCCCGACCAAGTCGCCCTCGATCACCATCTGAATGCCGGGCATCTCATCGGCGAAGTAGATCGGGACGCCGGCGACCGCGATCCGATACGCCGGCCCGGGTAGCCGCTCGAACGGCAGCGAACTGGGCCGGAGCACTTCCGGCCACTGCCCGTAGGACAGCTCCCAATCATCCCCTTCACACGGCATGAGGTACTCACGCATCGGTCTACCCCGCCGACCTCAAACCCATCCCCCCGTCACCGGCAGCACCTGCCCGGTGATGTAGCCGCTCTCGTCGGCGGCCAGGAACAGGACGGCGTTGGCCACGTCCTTCGGGTCGCCGAGCCGGCCGGCGGGAATCTGCTTCAGGTACTCGGCCATCACCTCCGGCTTGATCTCCCCGAGCATCGGCGTCTGGATCACCCCCGGGGCCACCGCGTTGACCGTGATGCCCCGCCGGGCCAGCTCCTTCGCCAGCACCCGGGTCATGCCGATGACGCCCGCCTTGGCCGCCGCGTAGTTCGTCTGGCCGTGGTAGCCCACCAACCCGGCCACCGACGCCACGTTCACGATCCGCCCGCCGTCGCGGAGGACCTCCGCCCCGTACTTGCAGCAGTGGAACACGCCGTCCAGGTTCGTCTGGATGACCGCCCGCCACTCGTCCAGGGTCATCTTCTTCAGGGTCCGGTCGCGGATGATGCCGGCGTTGTTGACCAGGACGTCCAGCCCGCCGCAGGCCTCCTTGACCTGCTTCATCAGGGCCTCGACCTGCCCGGCGTCCCGCACGTCGGCCGGGAGGACGTGGACGCGGTCCGGGGCGGGGTCGCCGCCGTGGCTGAACATCCCGATCACCCGGCCGGCGGCGTCCTGGACCGGGATGGAGGCCCCGCCGGCCCGCGCCCGCAGTAGGGCGGCCAGCTCCTCGGCGTCCCGGCGATTCGCCCCGTCCGGGTCGTCCCAGTAGTGGAGCACGCAGGTCGCCCCGGCGGCGGCGAACCCGGACAGGACGGCCGCCCCGATCCCCCGGCTGCTGCCGGTGACCAGGGCGACCTTGCCGCGGAAGTCGTGGGTCAGGGGCATGGCGGCGGATCGGGTTGGCGGATGAGGGACGGACCGCCCTATCCTAACCCGGGGCGTCGCCCCGGGCTACGATGGGTCAGCCCTTCGGGCTGAAGAACCGGACCCCCGCAGCCTGAAGGGCGGCCACAACATAGCCCGGGGTGAAACCCCGGGTCCGACATGACCGCCCGCCTCGCGCACTTCAGCGATGTCCACCTGACCTCGGCCCGGCTCGGGTGGCGGGTCCGGGACCTGTTCGGCAAGCGGGCCCCCGGGTGGGTGAACGTCCGGTTCCTCGGCCGGGGCCGGCGGTTCCGCCACGCCGACGCGGTGGTCGACGCCCTGCTGGCCGACATCCGCGACCGCCGGCCGGACCACCTCGTCTTCTCCGGCGACGCCACCACGATGGCGTTCGATACCGAGATGGCGGCCGCCGCCCAGCGCCTCGGGGTGTGGGACCCGGACCTGCCGCCGGCCCTGGCCGTCCCCGGCAACCACGACCGGTACACCTTCGGGGCCACCCGCCGGCAGTCGTTCGAGGACGCCTTCTCGGCCTGGCAGCGGGGCGAGCGGGCCGACCCCGACCATACGTACCCGTTCGCCCAGAAGGCCGGGCACGTCTGGCTGATCGCCCTCGACGCGGCCAAGCCGAACCTCCTGTCCTGGGACGCCACCGGCAAGATCGGGTCGGCCCAGTTGAAGCGGTTCCGTAAGCTCTGCGCGACCCTCGGCCCCGGACCGCGGGTGGTCGTCTGCCACTACCCGCTCTTGACCCGCGGCGGCCACCCGGAGGCCCGGTGGCACCGGCTGACCGACTGGCCGGAGGCGATGGCCGCGGCCGCGGAGTGCGGGGTGTCGCTGTGGCTGCACGGCCACAAGCACGCCTGGTACGTCCTCCCGGCCGGGGCGTACCAGCCGTTCCATTCCGTCTGTGTCGGCAGCTCGGCCCAGGTCAAGATTTGGGGCTACCACGAGTACACCATCGACGGGGCCAAGCTGGCCGGCCTGCGGCGGGTGTACGACCCGGGCGCCGGCCGGTTCGTCGACGGGGAAACGTTCGAGCTGGATTTGGGGAACCCCACGGCCGAATGATCGGGGAAAAGACTGGCCCGCAGATGACGCAGATTTGCGGACGCGGCGAAGACGCAGATTAGAATTCAATCTGTGTTCTGAGCAGTAACATTCTGATCCGCGTCTTGTGCCTCCTCCAATCTGCGTCCATCTGCGGGCCAGTCTTCTCTCGGAGGCCCCCCGATGCCCGGGACGATCGACTGGCTCTACTTCCGCAAGACCTGAACGACCTGCCAGAACGCCCAGGGGTTCCTTGGGCCGGCCGGTATCACCGTCGCCGAGACGGTTGACGCCAAAAAGCCCCGCCTCGGCCCGGACGAGGCCCTGCGGCTGCTCGACGGGATCACCCGCCTGGTCGCCATCAAGGGGAAGAAGGTCGAGGAGTTCGACCTGAAGAAGGACCGGCCGGACGACGAGGAATTGCTCGCCCGGCTGCTCGGCCCGACCGGCAACCTCCGGGCGCCGACCGCCCGGGTCGGCACCACCCTGGTCGTCGGTTACAACCCCGACGCCTACCGGCGGGTGTTCCGGGTGTAGGTTGCGTTAACGTGAGTCGGTCCGACATAATTCATTGGTTCGGCCGCGGGGTGTGCGGGTTGCCGAACCAAACCAATCAGAGCCGGCGGCCACGGCGACCGTGCCGGTGCGAACCGGCCATCCTTTTCCCGGCCTGGGGCGTTAAAATGGTGTGATGAAAGCGACCATCCCACCCGAGTCCGGACTGCCGCCCGAGCCGACACTGACCTTCTGGGGGGCGGCCGGGGGCGTCAGCGGGTCGATGCACCTGCTCGAAGTCGGTCGGCACAAGTTCCTGCTGGACTGCGGGTTAAACCAGGGGAAGCGGGAAGAAGCCCGGCAGCGGAACGCCCACTTCCCGTTCCACCCGCAGCAGATCGACGCGGTCATCCTCAGCCACGCCCACATCGACCACTGCGGCAACCTGCCGACCCTGGTGCGGCAGGGCTTCTCCGGGCCGATCTACTGCACCCCGCCGACCCGCGACCTCCTGCGGGTGATGCTCGGCGACTCGGCCAAAATTCAGGAGGAGGACGCCGCCCACCTGAACATCGCCCGGAACTACTCCGAGCCGTGGGTCCAGCCGCTGTACACCCACCCGGACGTGGAGAAGGTGTTCGGGCAGGTGGTCCAGGTCCCCTACGGGCGGGAGGTCGAGCCGGCCAAGGGCGTCCGGTTCCGGTTCGCCGAGGCCGGGCACATCCTCGGGTCGGCCATGGTCGAGCTGACGGCCGCCGGCCCGGACCGGCCCCGGACCCTGCTCTTCAGCGGCGACATGGGCCGGCGGAACATGCCGATGCTCCGGCCGACCGGCGACCTCCCGCCGGCCGACGTGCTGGTCTGCGAGAGCACCTACGGCAACCGCCTGCACCGGTCGTTCGACGAGACGGTGGAGAAGCTCTACGCCATCATCCGGGACACCTTCGACCGGGGCGGGAAGGCGCTGATCCCGGCGTTCAGCCTCGGCCGGACCCAGCTCATCATCCACGTGTTGCAGCTCGGCTTGCGGGACCGGAAGATTCCGGCGATGCCGGTGTACATCGATAGCCCGCTGGCGGCCGAGGTGGCCGAGGTCTACCGCGCCCACCCGAACAGCCTGTCGGCCGACATCGCCCGGGCGGTGAAGGAGGGCCACGGCATCCTCGGCGGCGACGGCGTCAGCTACGTCCGCGACTTCGAGCAGAGCACCCTGCTGGCCACCCGGCCCGGCCCGGCGGTGATCGTGGCGGCCAGCGGGATGTGCGACGCCGGCCGCATCCAGCAGCACCTGAAGCAACTGGTGGACGACCCCCGGTGCAGCATCATCCTGGTCAGCTTCCAGGCCCCGGGGACGACCGGCCGGAAGCTGCTGGAGCCGAAGCCGACCGTCCGGTTCCAGGGCCGGGACTGGAACAAGTGGATCGAGGTGCATCACCTGGACGGGTTCAGCGGGCACGCCGACCGGGACGACTTCCTGGCGTATCTCTCGCCGCTGGCCGGGAAGGTGGGGAAGGTCCGGCTGATCCACGGCGAGCGGGAGCAGGCCGAGGCCCTGGCCGGGACCCTGCGGGGGGTCGGGTTCGCCGACGTGGCCGTCCCCAGCCCCGGCGACCGGGTGGCGATCGGCTGACACGGAGGGTATGCCATGAGTACGACTTGGCCGGCCCCGCCGCCGGGGCTGGAGTTTCCGGACTCGGACGGGCAGCCGATGGCCGAGAACACCCGCCAGTGGGAGGCCATCGCCACCCTCAAGGGGAACGTCGAGGCGGTCGCCCCGGCCGACGCCTTCGTGGCCGGCGACCACCTGATCTACCCCGACCCGACCGACCCGGCCGACCGCCAGGCCCCGGACGTGTACGTGGCCTTCGGCCGGCCCCGGGGCCACCGGGGCAGCTACAAGCTGTGGGAGGAGGCGGGCGTCTTCCCGCAGGTGATCTTCGAGGTCCTGGGGCCGAGCAACACGGCCGACGAGATGCGGGCGAAGCAGGGGTGGTACTTCGGGCACGGAGCCGAGGAGTACTACGAATTCGACCCGGAGGCCGGCACCTGGCTCGGGGTCGTCGTGAACCCGGCGACCGGCGACCCCGAGCCGGTCGGGAAGATGGACGGGTTCGTCAGCCCGCGGCTGGGCATCCGGTTCGGCTTCCGCCCGATGGAGCTACTGGTCTACTACCCGACCGGCGAACCGTTCCTGACATTCCAGCAACTCGCCGACGCCCGGGCGGCCGAGCGGCGGCGGGCCGACGCCGCCCAGACCGATAACGACCGGCTCCGGACGTTGCTCCGGGCGGCCGGGATCGACCCGGACGCGGCCGCCCCGCCGGGGTAACGCCGAACCGCCGCCCCCCGGCCGGGGTCCGTAGAACAAGAGCGTTCGCGCCGGCCGGGTCCGCCCGGCCGGTCGCCGTTGGAGGAGAGGCCGTGGCCGAGAAGCCCCGCTGGTTCCAAACGACCGCCATCGATTACCCGAACAGCCGGCCGCACATCGGCACCGCGTTCGAGAAGGTCGGGGCCGACGTGCAGGCCCGGTACCGGCGGATGGAGGGGTACGAGGTCTTCTTCCTGATGGGTAACGACGAGAACACCCTGAAGGTGGCCGACCGGGCGAAGGAGCTGGGCGAGGAGCCGCAGGCGTACTGCGACCGGATGGCCGGCGAGTTCCAGCAGGTGTGGCAGGCGCTGGACATCTCCTACGACGTGTTCATCCAGACCAGCCACGAGCGGCACAAGCAGTGCTGCCGGAAGTTCATCCAGAAGGTGTACGACAACGGGTACATCACCAAGGGGAGCTACGAGGGCTGGTACTGCCCCGGGTGCGAGGAGTTCAAGAGCGACAAGGTCCACGCCGACAACGCCGGCCAGTGCCCGAACCACAAGCGGCCGCTCGTCCGCCGGTCGGAGCCGTGCTACTACTTCAAGCTCTCCGCGTTCCAGGACCGGCTGCTCAAGCACCTGAAGGAGAACCCGGAGTTCGTCCAGCCGGAGAGCCGGCGGAACGAGATGATCGGGTTCATCGAGGCCGAGGGCCTCCAGGACCTGAACATCTCCCGGGCCGGGGAGGAGTGGGGCATTCGGATGCCGTTCGACCCGGCGTTCACCATCTACGTCTGGTTCGACGCCCTGCTGACGTACATCACCGGGATCGGCTACGGCGACGACGAGGCCCTGTTCCGAAAGAACTGGCCGGCCGATGTCCACTTCATCGGCAAGGACATCACCCGGTTCCACACCCACATCTGGCCGGCGATGCTGTGGGCGGCCGGGGAGGAGGCCCCGCGGCAGGTGTTCAGCCACGGGTTCGTGACCGTCGACGGGTCGAAGATGGGCAAGTCGATGGGGAACGTGAAGGACCCGCTGGAGATCATCGGGAAGTCGAACAGCGACGCCTACCGGTATTACTTCATGCGGGAGTGCCCGTTCCCGAGCGACGGCGACTACAGCGGGCAGCGGTACGAGGAGGTGTACAACACCGAGCTGGCCAACAACTTCGGCAACCTGTTTAGTCGGTGTGTCACACTGATTACGAAGAACTACGGAGGCGTCCTCGGTGGGACCGCGGGCCGGTCCCCCGAAGCCATGCCCGCTGAATCCACGGCGGCCGGGCCGGCGGCATCGGACGGGCAGGTCAGGCTCATCCACCTACCTTCCGTCATCAACGATGTGCGGAGCCTGCTGGAGGGCTGTCAGTATAACAGGGCGATCATTTCGGTCGTGGCTAACATCCTGACCCCGACGAATCAGTACATGGAGGCCAACGCCCCGTGGAAGCTGGTGAAGACGGACCCGGGGGCGGCCAAGCGGGTGTTGTTCAACGCGGTGCAGTCGCTCCGCGTGGCCAGCATCCTGCTCAAGCCGTTCATCCCGCGGAGCGCCGAGGCGATCTACACCAGCTTCAACTTCCCGAAGCCGTGGGCCGAGGTGCGGTACGCTGACGCCGCCGAGCTGGCCGCCCAGCCGGACGACCTCCGGGTGACGGCCGAGTTGGTGGACGGGAAGGTGAAGCCGCTGTTTCCGCGGATCGGGTAGCCAGTAGGGTGGGTCGCGGCGGTCCGCAGGACCGCCGACCCACCAGCGCAACCCGGTGGGTCGGCGGGACGGGGTACCCCCCCGGACCCACCCTACGAGACGCCGGAGACGTTGAACCCCAAGCCCCGCAACGCCGCCCGCATCCCCGAATCCGCGAGCGCCTCCCGGAACGCCCGCACCGCGGGGCGTTCCATCCGGCCGGTCGGCACCACGAAATCGAACCGCTCGTCGCGGACCGGGATGAAGCCAAGCCGGTACTCCCGGGCCGCCGGCTCGATCGCCACGCCCCAATCCGCCCGGCCCTGGGCCACCGCCGCCGCCACCGCCGAATGCGACTTGGCCTCGCTCAAGAACCCGGCCGGCGTCGCCCCGCCGAGCAGCCGGTCGATCAACACCCGGGTGCCGCTGCCGCGGTTCCGGTTGGCCAGCACACACCCCCCGTCGGCGACCGCGGCGACGACCGCCTCGGCCACCGGCTTCCCCTCGAACCGGCCGTCACCCGGCCGGAACACCACGCCTTGCAGCCGGCCGTAGCCCTCGATCAGGTCCAGCCCGGGCGAGAGGAACGGCCGGTTGTACGTGTCCGTCGCCGGGTCGAGCAGGTGGACCCCGGCCAGGTCGCACTCGCCCCGCCTGGCCGCCTCCAGCCCGGCCGTGCTGCCGACCGAAAGCACCTTCGCCGAGAAGCCGCGGTCCCGCAGCCGGCCGAGCAGCAGGTCGAGCCCGACGCAGTGACTGCCGATGACGACCAGGTCGGCCGGCCGGACCCCGGCCCCGAGTAGCCGCACCTCCACCGCCTCCCCGGCGTCCAGGTACTCCCGCTGGCGGGGGATGGTCACGAACCCGTCGGCCCGGCCGAACGCGGTCACCGACCCGGACCCTTTGCCCATCGGGACCGCGGTCAGTTTCGAGTTTCGAGTTTCAAGTTTCGAGTTTTCATCGGCCCCCGGGATCAGGCCGACCAGGACGTACTCCGTCCGGCCGCGCTCGCTGTTGACCCGGGCGGGCAGGGTGGCCGTGACCGCCTCGGCGGCCTCGGCCGGGCGGCCGGCCAGCGCCCGCAGGACCGGGGCGACGAACTCATGGAAGGTGAATACCGCCGAGGTCGGGAACCCGGGCAGGACGGCGACCGGGACGGGCCGCCGGCCGGGCGGCGTCACCACCGCCAGGCAGAGCGGCTTGCCCGGCTTGAGGGCGACCCCGTGGGCCACCACCCCCGGCGCCCCGGCCTCGCCGACCACCCGATACGAGATGTCCCCGGCCCCCTTCGACGTGCCGCCGGACAAGAGCACCGCGTCGCAGCCGGCCACCGCCGCCGCGAACACCGCCCGCAGGGCGTCCAGGTCGTCCCCGACGACCCCGAACCGGACCGGCTCGCCGCCCAGCTCCCGGACCGCGTCCGCCAGCACCGTGTCGTTACTGTCGTACACGCACCCGGCCGGCAGCAGTTCGCCCGGCGGCCGGACCTCGTCGCCCGTCGAGATGACCCCGACCCGCGGCCGGCGGACCACCCCGACCCGGCCGATGCCGAGGGCCGCCAGGACGCCCGTTTCCCGCGACGTG
This sequence comes from Gemmataceae bacterium, assembly GCA_019747685.1. Classification (GTDB taxonomy): domain Bacteria; phylum Planctomycetota; class Planctomycetia; order Gemmatales; family Gemmataceae; genus Urbifossiella. The sequence continues at coordinate 217 of JAIEQN010001010.1, read as the reverse complement.
AGGACCGTACCCCGGTACAGGACGGTCTCGCCCCGGCCGATGTCCGTCCCGGCGAAGGTGACGTTCGCCCCCGGGGCGGCCGGCCGGGTGACGACCAGCCGGCCGTCCCGCACGTCGGTGTGCTCGACCATCACCACCGCCGACGCCCCGCGGGGCACGACCGCCCCGGTCGCCACGGCCACCGCGCCCCCCGCCGCCACCTCGGCCGCCGGCACAC
>JAIEQN010000714.1 GCA_019747685.1 Gemmataceae bacterium | reverse complement strand
CGGTCGAACGCCCGGGTCGGTCACCGGCCGTCGAACAGCTTCGGCACGGCCTTCAGCACCGCGTCGACGGCCTTGTCGTCCAGCTCGCCGGCCCGGAAGGCGAAGTTGGCCACCACCTTCTCCTTGACGAACAGCATGACCGTTACGTCGGCGTCCGGGTGGAGCTGGTACGCCGGCGGCCCGGCCGGGTCCTCGAACGCCCCGACCGGGACGCCCTTGAGGCCCTGCCCCTGCGACCACTTGGCCAGCCCGTCGAGGTCGGCGGTGTCGGTCAACACGGTCAGCCACGCCTTGTAGCCGCTGTCCTTCTTCCCGGCCCCGTCGAGCTTCGTCATGAGCTTGCCGAGCGGGTCGGACAGCGACCGGGCGAAGACGACCACGCCCGGCTTGCCGCCGTCGTGCTGCTCGCAGACGTAGCACGTCTGCTGGCCCCGCTGCGGGCCGGTAGCGACCAGGAAGCTGTACGGCCCCGGCCGCTTGCCGACCGGGACCCCGGAGACACACGGGTCGGCGGCGACGAGGAGCGCGAGGAGGAGCATGGATGGCTCGATGTTTTGGCGAGCGGGGGGCGTGAGCCCCCCGGTAGCGGCGCGAAATTGTGTGTCGGTGGGGAACTACCGGGGGGCTCACGCCCCCCGCTCGCCCGGAGCTATCGCGCCGCCGCGGCCGCCGGCGGGATGATCCGTTCCGCCTTCGCCGCGTAGGTCGTCCGCAGCCGGTCGAAGTCGGCCGGGTCGGCCCGGCCCCAGCACCGGCGGGCCACCGCCATGTACCGGTCGGCTTCCTCCGCCCGGCCGAGCCGCGAGCAGACGGCCCACAGCCCGAGCGCCCCGCGGACGCTCCCGGCGTCGTGGGCCAGGGCCTCCTGAAACGCCTCCTCGGCCTGGGCCGGGTCGCCGGCCTCCAGCGCCCCGACGCCCCACGCCTCCATCAGCACGGCCCCGTTCCCCCAGGAGTGGTGGAAGTAGTCGTTCTTGGTGGCGTCGACGGCCCGCTTGAGCAGCTTCAGCCCGGCCTCGCCGTCGCCGGCCTGGCACGACAGCCGGCCCTGCACCTCCCACAGCCGCCGCTCGGCGCCCCGATCATCCCGGCGGGACTTGATGGCCGCCCGCAAGACCTCGACCTCGGCGGCCGCCCGCTCGGGCCGGCCCCGCTCCAGCCACAGGAGGGCCGCGTAATACGCCCCGTCGGCCTTGTTCGCCCGGCGGAACTGGTCGACCAGCTTCTCGGCCCCGGCCCAGTCGGCGGTCGCCAGGGCCATCCGCAGCCACTCCGGCCGGTAGGTGTACTGGTGCCCCTCGGCCTCGGCCTTGATGCGGTTGGCCTCGGCGAACCGGCCGTCGTGGACCAGGCTCCGGGTCAGCGTCTCCAGGTGGTGGCTGAACTGCACGTCGTCGTTCGGCTTGACATTCTGGTACTCCTGGAACTGCCGGTGCAGCTCGATGGCCCGGGCGGACCAGTCGGTCGTCGGCCCCCACTTGCCGATCCGCATGGCCAGGTGGGCCTGCATGTGGAGGGCGTGCGGGATGCCCGGCGACGACCGGATGTACCCTTCCGCGTAGGGCCAGCCGAGGGCCGGCCGCTTGATGGCCTCGTAGAAGTGGACGAGCTCGTGGTTGGCCCCGGGGTGGTACGGGTTGACGCGGAGGAGGGCCTTGTAGAACGGCGCCTTGCCGTTCGGCCCTTCGGCGATCTGGGCCCGCCAGTACCACCCCTCCTGGTCGTCCTCGTACAGGGTGAGCAGCTCGTCTAGCGACTCGCGGGCCTTCTTCGCCCGGGCGTCCGGCGGGGTGTCCGGCCACAGCCCCTTCTCTTGCAGCCGGGACTGGATGAGCAGTTGCTCCCGGTGGCTGGCCTTGGGGTGAAGCTTCTTGGCCATGTCCAGGGCGTAGTCGGCCGGGGCCTTCGTGACCTGGCCCGGCAAGACGGCGAACCCCGGCCCGCCGAGGACGGCCACATACCCGCCGGTCTTCGGGGCCGTCGTGCCCTTCCCCCACTGGCCGAACGACCGGTGGAGCATGAGCCAGGCGTAGGCGCAGTCGGGGTCGTGGGTCAGGGCGGTCTCGAACGCCCGGGCCGCCTCCGTGTAGACGTACGAGTAGTACATCCCGAGGCCCTGGTCGACGAACGCCTGGCACCGCTCGTTCGTCGTCCCGACCGGGTAGCGGTAGACGCAGGCGTCGGGCATCGGCTTGGCCGGGGACAGCCCGGTCAGGGGCATGGCGTCCTTCGGCTTGGCCGGCGGGGCGTCAGCGCCTTTCTCGCGGGGCGGCGGGGCCTGCTCGGCGGCGACCGCCGGGCCGACGAGAACGAACGCAAGGAGGCCGGCGAGCGGTCGGGGCATGGCTGACGACTCCGCGGCGCGGGACCGACCCTGAAACTTTACCGGCCCGGTGACGATCCCGGTAGGGGGTGACGGGGTAGAATCCGCCGGAAGACCCGTGGGCGCGAACCGCCGTCCGGCCCCAGCGGTCGGTGAGACAGGCAACGGCGGCCGAGAACAGGTCCGAGCCGCCGGCCGCGGAGGGCGAGACGGTGCAGAAAATCATCTCCCTGTTTCGGCGGAATTACGAGGGCGACCGGCTCGTCCGCGACGAGGTGGTCCCCGGTGCGGAGTGGGTGGCGGCCGGCGAGGGGGTTGCCACCCGCAAGCTCGACGGCACCTGCTGCCAGGTCCGGGGCGGCCGGCTGTACAAGCGGTTCGACGCCCAGCAGGGCAAGACGCCCCCGGCCGGGTTCGAGCCGGCCCAGGACCCGGACCCGGCGACCGGCCACTGGCCGGGCTGGCTGGCGGTCGGCGACGGCCCGGAAGATCGCTGGCACCGCGAGGCGTTCGCCGCGGCCGCCCGGCCGGACGGCACCTACGAGTTGTGCGGCCCGAAGGTCCAGGGCAACCCGGACGGTTTCCCGGCGCATGTGCTGGTCCCGCATGGGGCCGAGGTGTTGGCGGACTGCCCCCGGGACTTCGCCGGGCTCAAGGAGTACCTGACCGCCCGGTCGATCGAGGGGGTGGTGTGGCACCACCCGGACGGCCGGATGGTCAAGATCAAGCGGCGAGACTTCGTCAAATCCGGCCCTAAGCGGCGGGGCTAACCGGTACGGCACCGGTTCCGCCCGGCCGGCGGCCGCGGTATGCTGGGGCTGTCCCGCCCGCGAAGGAGGCGACCCGTGGCCGTCACCACCCCGGCCGTGTACGAGAACGGCGTCCTCCGGCCCATCCGGCCGCTCGACCTGAAGGACGGCGAGCTGGTGCAACTCACCGTCTCCCCGGCCCCGCCCCGGCCGTCCGACGAGGAGATCGTCGCCATGATGAAGGCGGCCAAGACCCCCGAGGAACTGTTCGCCATCGCCAACACCTACATGCGCGACCAGCCGGAGGACGGGTATGACTACCTCGAAGCCCTGAACGAGAACCGCCGCCGGGACGGTGCCCGGCCCCTCTACCTGCCCGAGGACAAGGGGAAGACGTGGTGACAGGTGCCCGGGGCTGTCGCCCCGGGCTATGTTGTCGCGGCCCTTCGGGCCTTCAAACCCCGACCGGGCGGTCGCACTTCGGAGGGCCGTAGGCCCAACACAACATAGCCCGGGGTGAAGCCCCGGGTCCCCATCGGACGTGCCGCCCCGTCTCCCATCACCCCCTGACCGGTTTCGGCCGAGCGCCCGGCCGGCCGCGGGCAACCCGTTCCGGGCGGCCGCCAAACTTGTCGGCCCCGGCCGGCGTAATATCATGACGCTCCGTCGAACCGGCGCCCCGCACGGGCAGTAACGGACAGGTCGCCCCCGCCCCGGGCACACGGACACCGCCGCACCCATGCCGACGACCCCGGCCATCAACGTCAGCCGCCTGACCAAGCGGTACGGCCAGGTCCTGGCCGTGGACGACATCAGCTTCCAGGTCCAGGCCGGCGAGCTGGTCGGGTTCCTCGGCCCGAACGGGGCCGGGAAGTCCACCACCATGCGCATCCTGACCACCTTCCTGCCCGCCTCCAGCGGGTACGCCTGGGTGGCCGGGTTCGACGTGATGTACCAGTCGATGGAGGTCCGCGAGCGGATCGGCTACCTGCCCGAGAGCGTCCCCCTGTACCCCGAGATGCGGGTCAGCGAGTACCTGGGGTACCGGGCTAGGCTCAAGGGCGTCCCCCGCGCCGGCCGGGTGGCCCGGCTCGACGACCTGATGGCCCTCTGCCGGATCAAGGAGGTCCGCACCCGGCTGTTGGGCACCCTTTCCAAGGGCTACCGGCAGCGGGTCGGGCTGGCCGACGCCATGCTGGCCGACCCGCCGGTGCTCATCCTGGACGAGCCGACCACCGGGCTCGACCCGATCCAGATCGGCCAGACGCTGGAGACGATCCGCGGGCTGGCCGGCCGGCACACGGTCCTCCTGTCCACCCACATCCTGCCCGAGGTCGAGCGGGTGTGCGAGCGGGTGGTCATCATCAACAAGGGCCGCATCCGGTTCGACGACACCCTCCGGTCGATCGCCGGCCGGGAGCCGGTGTTGCAGGTCGAGGTCCGCGGGCCGGGCGAGCAGGTCGGGGCGTTCCTCCGGGACCAGCCGGAGGTGGCGGCCATCACCGCGAACCCGGCCGGCGAGGGGCTGACCGCGTTCGAGGTCCGGACCCGGGACCGGAGGGACCTGCGGGAGGCCCTGGCCGCCCGGCTGGCGAGCAAGGGGTGGGGCGTCCGCCGGCTCGACCTGAAGCGGCACAGCCTGGAAGAGGTCTACACCGACGTGGTCCTCCGGCAGGAGGAGGCGGCCGCCCGCGAGCCGGAGGCGATTTCGGTGGCGTAACCGCGGCGGGCCGGCCTCCACCCCGGTGACGCGCGGGTATTGCTCCTGCCCTGGTGGCACAGGCCTCCCGGCCTGTGCTGCCCCTTGCACGGGCCGGGAGGCCTGTGCCACCAGAAACGGGCGGCGCGTCGGCCCCGCCGCCCGCCGGAAGTTCACGAGACCCCATGAGCACGACCACCACCGACCCGCTCGCCCCGCCGCGGCCGGCCGAGACGGCCCCGTCGGCGGTCCTGTCCGACGCCCCGTCGCTGGCCCGGGTGGTCGGGTTCGTCGGGCTGTTCCTTCTGCTGCTGGGGGTGATCGTCTGGGTCACCAACCAGGCCCTCGGCCCCCGCTGGCTGGGGCCGGGGTGGAGCTACTTCCTGATCCCGGGCGGGCTGGCCCTGATGTTCTACCACGCCGTCCGGGACGCCGAGCCGGACGTGCGGCGGATGTACGGGGCGTCGGCCGCCCTGTGGCTGGTCCTGGCGGTCGGGGCGGCGGTCGTCCCCGGGCCGGTGTTCGCCGCCGCCCCGGCCAAGGTGGTCGGGCACAACCTCGTCCCGTACGGGGTCGGGTTCGCCTTCCTCGGGCTCCTGTTCGCCATCCCGTTCGCCCGGTACGAGGCCGACCCGCGGTACCGGTCGGTCGCGGTCGCCGGGATGCTGGCGGTCGGGGCGGTCCTGGCGGTGGTCGGGCTGGTCGCCCCGGTGCTGGGGAGCGTGGCCCCGCCGCTGGCCCGGGCCGGGCAGGTGTTCCGGCCGGAGTTCCTGGCCGGGCCGGGGATCGCCCTGGCCGTCCTCGGGCTGGGCTACCTGTGCGCCTACCTCGGGCAGGTGGACACGTCCGAGGGGCCGGGGTACCGGGTGGCCGCCGGCCTCGGCTGGCTGGGGGCGGCGGTGTTCCTGTACGCCTTCGCCCGGGCGGCCGTCCCGTCGCTGTTGGTCGAGGGGCCGAACGCCCTGCGGACTCCGGCCGGGGACCTGGACTGGTGGCGGGTGGCGGCCCGGCTGGCGTCGGTGGCCGCGTTCGCCGGGCTGGTGTGGGCGGCGGCGGCGGCCCGGCGGTGGTCGCCGGCCGTCCGCAGCACCCTCGGGGCGGTCGGGGTGGCCGGGGTGGCGGTGCTGGCGGTGGCGTCGCTCAAGGCCAACCTGCTGACCGTCCCGCCGCCGGCCTTCCTGGTCCCGGCCGGGGTCATCCTGATGGGCCTCGGGCTGGCCTACCTGGGGGTGGCCGTCGGGGTCTGCTCGGACAACCAGTTCGTCACCCTGACCCGGCGGGAGCTGGCCGCCTACTTCCTGTCGCCGGTCGGGTACCTGGTGCTGGCCGGGACCACCCTGATGCAGTGGATCTCGTACCTGATGTTCACCAACCGGCTGCTCGCCGCCGGGCAGCGGCAGGTCCCGCTCCAGGAGCCGATCGTCGCCGAGTACCTGTTCGCCCTGTTCCCGGTCCTGACCCTGCTCCTCCAGGTCCCGGCCCTGACGATGCGGCTGCTGGCCGAGGAGAAGCGGACCGGGTCGCTGGAGGTGCTCTTGACGGCCCCGGTGAACGAGGGGCCGGTGGTCCTGTCGAAGTTCCTGGCCACCTGGCTGTTCTTCATGGTCACCTGGCTGCCGACCGGGCTGTTCCTCTTGGCCGTCCCGGGGACGTTCGACTACCGGCCGATGCTCAGCTTCTACATCGCGTTCGCCGCCCAGGGGCTGGCGTTCGTGGCCATCGGGCTGTTCTTCTCGGCCCTGACCCGGGACCAACTGGTCGCGGCGGTGCTGACGTTCGTGGTCATGCTGGTGTTCCTGGTCGCGTACTTCGTCCGGACGTTCACCACCGTCACCGTCCCGGAGTTCCTCCAGCCGGTGGTCGCCCGGCTGTCGTTCGTGACCATGTGGAGCGAGGCCCTGGAGGGCCGGCTGCCGCTGCGGGACACGATCCTGTACGCCTCGATCGGGGCGTTCTTCGTGTTCCTGTCCGTGAAGGTGCTGGAATCCCGGAAGTGGAACTAGCCGACCGCTCGCCAAAAACCATACACCGACCGACCCCCATGAACCTTCCCGATCTGCCGCCGCCCCTGGACCCGGCCCCGCCGACCGCCCCCGGCCCCCGCCCGGCCGGGGAGGGGTTGGTCGAGTGGGTCCGGACCAGCCGGGCGGCCGCCTCCTACGTCCTGATGGGGCTGTCCGCCCTGTTCCTGGCGGCCACCGTCTGGCTGGCCGTCCGGAGCACCCGGGCGACCACCGCCGAGGCCGCCCCCGGCGAGCCGCCGGCCGTCCTCGTCGACCCGAAGGCCGGGGATTACACCGCCGCCTGGGTCGGCACCCTGTACGGGTTCCTGGTGACGGCCGGGGTCGGGGCGTACCTCCTGGTCGGCCCGCCGCCGGCCGGGGCCGCCGCCCGGACCGAGGCCCGGGTGGCCATCCTGGCCGCCGGCGGGCTGCTCGGGCTGGGGCTGATGGTCTTCGGCGGGGTGTTCTTCTGGCGGTGGAGCGACAGCCTGGCCGGGTGGCTGGACAAGGGCGAGCGGAAGCAGATGGTGTACGTCGTCGCCCCGCTGTTGATGGTGGTGGCCGGGGCCGGGCTGGTGTTCGCCGCCGTCCAGCCGGCCCGGGCCGAGGAGCGGCACAACCCCCTGCTCCGCCGGCTGGTGTACGGGTCGAACCTCGGGCTGACCGTCCTGCTCTTGCTGCTGGTCCTGGTGGTCGCCAACGTGGCGGTGGCCAAGAAGGTGCCGAACAAGCTCGACACCACCCAGACCGGGTTCTACACCCTGTCCGACGGCACCAAGGCGCTCTTGGCCAAGCTCCCCGAGCCGGCCACCCTGTACGTCATCATGCCGATGTCCGAGGCCCGGTGGGTGAACGACCTGCGGCAGTTCGCCTACGAGGTCCAGGACGCCTCGCGGGGGAAGGTGACGGCCAAGTTCGTCAGCCCGAACTACGACCAGAGGGAGCTGGCCCGGCTGCGGGAGAAGTTCCCGCGGATCGACCGGGACGCCCTCGGGGTGCTGGTGGCCGTCGGGGAGGACGAGAAGCGGAACGCCTTCGTCCCGTTCCGGGACCTGTTCGAGTGGGACCAGCGGGGGTTCGGCGGGTCGGACGACCCGAAGGCGTTCGCCGGCGAAGGCCGGGTGATGAAGGAGCTGCGGTTCCTGGCCGACAACGAGCAGAAGCCGGTCGTCTACTTCACCCAGGGGAGCGGCGAGCTGGCCCTGTCGGCCGGCGGCCCGGGGGCCCCGACCCTGGGCGGGTCGGCCGCCCAGCTCAAGGCGTTTTTGGAGAAGAACTACCTGGACGTGCGGCCGCTGGCGTTCCCGCCGGACGCGGCCGCCGAGGTCCCGGCCGACGCCGCGGTGGTGGTCGTGGCCGACCCCCAGAGCCCGCTCCCGGAGGCCGCCGCCGGGGCGATCCGGAAGTACATGACCGAGCGGAAGGGGCGGCTGGTGGTGGCCGCCGGGGCGGCCCCCGGACCGGGCGACCGGGGCGTCGCCCGGACCGGGCTGGAGGACCTGCTCAAGGACCTGAACGTCCGGCTCGGCGACCGGTTCGTCTACTCCTACCCGACCGAGGAGATCCCCGACCACCGGGTGGTGGCGGTGATCCTCAACCCGGACTCGCAGAACCCGATCGCCCAGGCGTTCGGGTCGGAGCTGCGGGCGGTCCTGGTGTCCGGGGTGCGGGAGGTCGAGCCGCTGACCGCCGGCCCGGCCTACCAGGCCACCCCGCTGATGTTCACCCTCCCGGGGTTGCGGACCTGGACCTCGGCCGACCGGCTCGGGGCGGCCGAGGCCGGGCAGCTGCTGGTCGAGGCCCGGCAGAACCGGGAGGTGGTCCGGCGGATCGGGCTGACCCAGGCGGCCCGGCCGGTGGCGGCGGCGGTGTCCGAGGGGGCGACGGCCCGGGCGGTGGTGTTCGGCAGCGGGGCGATGTTCGCCGACCGGTCGGCCGACCGCGGGCGGGCGGCCACCCCGATCACCTACGACCTGATGGCCGCCGCCCTGGACTGGCTGCGGGACAAGCCGCCCCTGCCGACCACGGTGGAGGCCAAGACGTACCAGGAGTACCTGTTCCCGGAGCCGGCCGCGGTGGACACCGCCCGGATGGTCTGGTTCCCGCTCGGGCTGGCCCTGCTGGTGGTGGCCGGCCTCGGGGCCGGGGTGTGGGTGATCCGGCGGAAGTAACTTGCGTAGTGGGCAGTGGGCAGCAGGCAGTGGGCAGCAAGAGAATACCGGGCGTCCGCCTGGCCCGCTCTTGTTCCCGTCTGACTGCCCACCGCCCACTGCCCACTGCCTACTGAGGGACCGATGAGCTTCCGCCTGACCGCCGTGCTGTTCGGGGCCGTCCTCGCCGTCGGGCTGGTCCTGCTCGGGCTGGCCCTGTGGGAGGACGACTCGGCGTCGTCCGGGGCGCTGATGCCCGACCTGGCCGGGGCCAAGCCGGAGGAGATCAAGTCCGTCGCCCTGGAGCGGGCCGACGGGTCGAAGCTGGTCCTGGAGCGGGCCGGGAAGGACCGGTGGCGGCTGACCGAGCCGGTCGCCGCCCCGGCCGAGCCGTTCGCCGTCGCCAACGCCGTCTCGGCCCTGCTCGGGGCCAAGCCGACCGCCTACGGGGAGCTGAGCAGCAACCCGGCCGTCCACGGGCTGGACAAGCCGGGCCTGCGGGTCACCCTGACCGCCGACGACGGCAAGACCGGGACCCTGAACGTCGGCAACCTGGCCCCGGGCGGGACGAAGGCGGTGGCCTTCGTCACCACCCCGACCCGCACCCGGCCGATGGCCGTCCCCCGGTCGGCCGTCGACCCGCTGCTGAAGGAGGGGACGGCCGGGTCGGCCGGGGAGCTGGCCCGGTGGGCGAACGACTACCGGGCCAAGGACGTGTTCGGGCCGGACGCACGCGGGGCCGACGACGTGACCGCGGTGAAGCTGGCCCTGCCGAACAAGAAGCAGGAAGTGGCCCTGGCCCGGTCCGGCGGCGGGTGGACGTTCGCCGCCCCGGCCGGGTGGGGCGACGCCTCGGCCGCCGGCGACACCTCGGCCCCGGGGGCGACCGGCATCACCGGGGTGCGGCCGCTGCTCGCCGCCCTGACCGGGCTGCGGGCCGCCGGGACGGACGACTTCCTCCCCGACACCCCGGACCTGAAGCCGTACGGGCTGAACCCGGACAACCCGGACCTCCTGCGGGTCGAGCTGACCCCGAAGGACGGCCCGCCGCAGGTGGCCTACGTCGGCAAGAAGGCCGACCCCGGCCCGCCGCCCCCGGGCGGGTTCCCGCCGCCCGGCGGGAAGGTGTACGTCCGGGTGGAGGGGGTGCCGGGGGTGGTCCGGGCGACCCCCGGGCCGAACTTCGACGGGCTGGCGGCCGTCGCCGCCGACCCGTCCCCGCTCCGCGACCGGGACTTGCTCAAGGACGCCGCCGCCCGGACCGACGCCATCGACATCACCGTCGGCAAGGACGCGGTCAAGCTCCGCAAGGTCGGCGGCGAGTGGAGGCTGTACGGCGGGCCGAACGACCCGCAGCCGGCCAACCAGAAGGCCGTCGCCGACCTCTTGGCCCTCCTCGGCCGGCCGCGGCTGGTGAAGGACTTCCCGGCGGCCAACGACGCCCGGTTCGCCCCGAACGAGGTGAAGGCCGAGGTGAAGTTGTGGGCCGATGCCGTCGAGGCGAACACCGACCCGAAGGCGGACCCGAAGGCCGAGCCGAAGCTGCGGGCGACCGTCAACCCGACCGTCCTCCAGTTCGGCGCCCGGGACCCGAACGGGGTGTCCGTCCGGCGGGCCCTGCCGGGCGGGGCCAAGGCCGACTTCCTCCTGCCGGACAAGGTGAAGGTGGGGGCGGCCGACGCCGACCTCGTCGCGGCCGCCGGCCTCCGCCGGCTCGACCTGCTCGATCCGAAGCTGCCGGGGTTCAGCCAGTTCCAGGCGAACCGGCTGACCCTCTCGCAGGGGCCGGCCGTCACCCGGGAGGTGGTCAAGGAGAAGGCCGGCCCGACGGCCGGGTCGCCCGACGGGGGGTGGGTGTTCGCCCAGCCGGACGCCCAGAAGGGCCGGCCGGCCGACGGGGCGGCGGTCGCCAACCTGCTGACCCTGCTGGCCACCGAGCAGGTCGGGAAGTTCGTGGCCGAGCAGCCGACCAAGGACGACCTGGCCCGGTTCGGGCTGACCCCCGAGAATCCGCGACAGAAGGCCGCCGTCGGGCTCGACCCCGGGCCGGCGCTTCCCGGCAGTCCGCCGCCGGCCGACGCCGACAAGGAGCGGGTCTACTTCTTCGGGAGCGACACCGACGACAAGGGGAGCGTGTACGCCCGGGTCGGCGGGAAGGAGGCGGTGTTCACCGTCCCGCGGCTGGTCGTCGACCGGCTGACCGGGGCCGACCTGCGGGACAAGACGGTGGTGCGGTTCGACCCGGCCAAGGTCGACAAGGTCCGGGTCGAGGGGTGGTACGAGGCGAACCGGGTGAAGACGACCCTGGTGTTCACCCGGGCCGGCGGGACGTGGACGGCCGAGGGCGGCTTCCCGGTCGACCCGGCCAAGGTGGACGAGTTCCTGAAGGCCCTGGAGGGGCTGCGGGCGAAGGCGTTCGTCCCCGGGCCGCCGCAGCCGGGCCAGCGGTTCCCGGTCGCCCCGGAGCCGGGCCAGCCGGCCCAGCCCCCGGACCAGTACCAGGGCCTCCAGGTGAACGTCGAGCTGGAGGGCGGGAAGCGGGTCGACCTGAACGTCGGGGCGGCGACCGACGGCGGGGCGAGCTACTTCGTCTGGTGCGGCACCCTGCCGGCGAACGAGCAGGTGGTGACGGTCGACGCCGGCCCGCTCAAGCCGTTCAAGGAGAAGCCGGCCGCGTTCGCCAAGTAGGGTGGCACACGACCCGGCGGGCGGACCCGGGGTTCCACCCCGGGCTATGCTGTGGCAGGCCTTCAGCCTGCATGGTTCCCGACCCCGAAGGGGTCGCACAACATAGCCCGGGGTGGAACCCCGGGTCATCGACCCCGGGCGGTTTCCTCCCATGCCCGACACCATCCGCAACGTCGCTTGTACCGTCTGCGGGTGCGTGTGCGACGACCTGGCGGTGACGACCGACGCCGGCCGGGTGGTCCGGGCCGACGGGGCGTGTCACCTCGCCGAGCCGTGGTTCCTCCGGCAGAACACGGCCCCGGCCCCGGCCGCCCGAATCGACGGCCGGCCCGCCGAGCTGGAAGCCGCCTACGCCCGGGCCGCCGAACTGCTCCGGTCCGCCCGCTCGCCGCTCATCTTCGGCCTGTCCCGCAGCACCACCGAGGGCCAGCGCGCCGCGGTCGCCCTCGCCGACCGCATCGGGGCGACGGTCGACACCACCGCCAGCACCGGCCACGCCCCGTCGATCATGGCCCTCCAGCAGGTCGGCGAATCGACCTGCACCCTCGGCGAGGTCAAGGCCCGGGCCGACCTCGTCGTCTTCTGGGGCAGCGACCCCGTCACCACCCACCCCCGCCACCTCGAACGGTACTCGCTCGACCCGCCGGGCCGATTCGTCCCCGGCGGCCGGGAGGACCGCTACCTGGTCGTGGCGGATGAGGAGGAGACGGAGACGGCGAAGCTCGCCGACCTCTTCGTCCGGGTCCCGCCCGGCCGACACTGGGAAACCCTGTGGACCCTGCGGATGCTGGTCAAAGGCCTTCCGCCGCAGGACCCCACCCCCCGGCCCCCTCCCCTACGGGGAGAGGGGGAGAAGGAAGACGCCGGCCCGGCCTCGTCCCCCCTCCCTTCTCAGGGGAGGGGGTTAGGGGGAGGGGTCCTCCCCGACCTCGCCGCCCGGATGACGGGGTGTCGGTGCGGGGTGATCTTCTTCGGGGCCGGCGTCACCCGCGGGCGGCTGGCCCACCGGACCGTCGAGGCCCTGCTGCAACTGGTCGCCGACCTGAACGACCACACCCGGTTCTACGCCCGGCGGATGCGGCGGTACGGGGACGTGGCCGGGGCCGACGCCGTCCTGACCTGGCAGACCGGCTACCCGTTCGGGGTGAACCTGGCCCGGGGCTACCCGCGGTACAACCCCGCCGAGTTCACCGGCCCGGAGATGCTCGGCCGGGGCGAGGTGGATGTGTGCGTCCTGGTCGGCAGCGACACCGCGGCCGACCTCCCGGACGCGGCCCTGGACCACCTCCGCCGCATCCCGGTGATCGCCCTCGACCCGCCGGAGGCCGAGCCGGTGGTGCCGGCGGCGGTGGCCTTCGCCACGGCCGTGTACGGCGTCCACCGCCCCGGGACGGCCTACCGAATGGACGAGGTGCCGGTCCCCTTGCGGGTGATCCTGCCGACCGACCACCCGTCCGACGGCGAGGTGCTGGGGGAGCTGTTGCGGCGGGTGTTGTCGGGCCGGCTGTGCCGGCCCTACAACACCCGCCCGACGGGCGGGGCGACCCCGACCACCTCCCGCACCGCCGCCAGCGACAGCCCCACTTCCCGCCAGAACCACACGGCCCAGCACGCCCACGCGGCCGCGGGCGCCCCGGCGGCCGCGAGCAGGGCCGGCCGCCAGTCGCCGGCCAGCCCGTCCCGCACGAACACCCACAGGCCGACGGCTGCACCCAGCGCGAAGAACCCGAGGAACCCGGCCGCGAACACCACCCCGGTTGCCGACAGGGCCACCGTCCCCTCGACCGCCGACCCGCCCGGGGCCGGACCGACCCGGCCCGCGGCCACCACGTACGTCCGACGGCGGTCGTAGGCAATCCGGGACACCCGGAACCCGGCCGGCCCGACCTCGCCCTCGAACGGTCGGGCCGGCCGCCCCAACCCGAACCGGGGCCACCGGGCCGGCTCGGTCGCGGCGGCCAGCCGGGCGGCCACCTCGGCCGGCGGCCACGCGGACTCGATCCGGAACGGCACAGACCCGAACGGCGGCATGGCCCGTCCTACTTCTTCGGGTCCTTCTTGGTGAAGACGATGACGTGCTGCCAGGCCAGCGGGACCGTCTTGGTGTGCTCCAGCTCCGGGAACACCTCCATCTCCTTGAGCACCTGCCGCTCGGTCATCTTGTGGACCAGCTTGATCGGCACCCGGTCGTCCTCCTTCTTGAACTCCACGAACACCAGCCGGCCGCCCGGCTTCAGGGCCTCCACCATCTTCTCGGTCATCTCGAACGGGTACTCGAACTCGTGGTACACGTCCACCATGAGGATGAGGTCGACTCCGCCGGCCGGCAGCTTCGGGTCCTTGGTAGTGCCGTTCACCGTCTCGACGTTCGCCACCTTCCGCTTCTTGGCCCGGGCCTCGATCAGCTCGAGCATCTGCGGCTGGATGTCGGAGGCGATCACCTTCCCCTTGTCCCCGACCAGCGGGGCCAGCCGCAGGGCGTGGTAGCCGCTCCCGGCCCCCACGTCGGCGATCACCATTCCCGGCTTCACGTCCAGGGCCTTGAGCAGCTTGGCCGGCTCCTCCTCCTGGACCCGCTCCGGCCGGTCCAGCCAGCTCGCCCCGCCGTACCCCATCACCTGGGCGATCTCCCGGCCCAGGTAGAACTTGCCGATCCCGTCCGGGTCGTGCTCCTTCCGGGTCTCGTACTTCGGCTCGGCCCGCTTCGGCGGGTCGGCCGCGGCCCCGGCCGCCAGCAGCCCGAGGGCGGCCAGGGGCAACGCTCGCGTCATCGGCAGGCCCTCCCACCCCGGCCGCCGGGGGGCGGCGGGAAAAATTTCCGCGGAATTACTTGACTCGTACTGAACGGGAGTGTACTAACATAATGTACACAATACCACTGCCGCCCCGGCGGCGGTGGCGGGACCCTTCCCAGCCGCCGGGCGGGGGGCCTTCCGATCAGGGCGCCCGGCCCCCCGCCCGGTCCCGTCCCGACGCCCGGCCGGTCTGTTGTACGCCCCGGCCGCCCCGGGAGGGAGTCGCCCGATGCCCCGGAAGATCGGCCACAGCACCTACTCGGAGACGTTCGTCGGGTACGGGATCGCCGCCGACGAGTGGGAGTTCATCAAGGCGGTCGCCGCCTACCAGAAGCGGTGGGCCCGCCGCTACCCGTCGTGGCGGGAGGTCCTGCACGTCCTGAAGGCCCTGGGCTACCGGAAGGTGGCCCCGCCGGACCCGTTCGCCGACCCCTCCCCGGCCGAGGCCGCGCTGGTGGCCGCCGCCCGGGAGCACGAGGCCCGGGCGGCCGGGGTC
>JAIEQN010000260.1 GCA_019747685.1 Gemmataceae bacterium | reverse complement strand
CGGCCGCCGACCGCCCGGGCCGGCGGGACGGGGCGGCGGTGCGGACGGCCGCGGCCGTCTTGGTCGGCGTGGCCGCCGGCTGGTTCCTGCTGCGGGAGCTGTCCCCGGTCCTCCGGCCGCTGCTGACCGCCGCCTTCCTGGCCTACGCCCTGATGCCGTACCACGCCCGGCTGCGGAAGCGGGTGCCGGGGGTGGTGTCGATCGTGGCCCTGGCCGGGCTGACGGCCGGGGTGCTGGTCGGGCTGGCCCTGGTGGTGTCGGCGAGCGTGACCGGGCTGGCCGAGGAGCTGCCGGACCTGGAGGGGCGGGCGGTCGGGTTGGTGCAGGACGCCGAGCGGGCGGTGTCGGAGGCCGCCCCGTGGCTGGTGGTCAAGCCGGACGACGGGCGGCGGGTCGAGGAGCGGCTGGCGGCGGCCGCCCGGCAGGCGACCCGGCCGGTGCTGAACGCGGCCGCCGAGGCGATGGTGGAGGCGGCGGCCGTCGGGCTGTACCTGTTGTTCCTCGTGTTGACCGCGGCCGGGCTGCCGGAGAGGGTGCGGCAGGCCTACCCCCCGGCCCGGGCGGAGGAGATCCTCCAGGTGGCCGGGGAGGTGAACGCCGCGGTGATCAGCTACACCCGGGCGAAGGTGCTGTCGAGCCTGCTGCTGGCGGTCCCGATCGGGGCGGTGTTGGCCGCGTTCGGGGTCCGGTTCGCGGTGCTCTGGGGGGTGCTGACGTTCCTGTGCAACTTCATCCCGTACCTCGGGAGCGTGGTCGCCTACTCGCTGCCGGTCGGGTTCGCGTTCCTCCAGCAGGGGCCGGGGTGGGGGCCGGCGGTGGCGGCCGGGCTGGTCCTGGGGTGCCACCTGATGTCGGCGGGGGTGGTGGAGCCGATGCTGCTCGGCCGGGCGGTCGGCCTCAGCCCGCTGGTGATCCTGGGGGCGCTGGGGTTCTGGGGGCTGGCCTGGGGCATCCCGGGTATGTTCCTGGCCGTCCCGCTGACGGTGGTGGGGGTGATCGTGATGGGCCACTTCCCGGCCACCCGGCCGGTGGCCCGGCTGTTGAGCGGGGGGTGATATGGGACCACAGGCCGGGAGGCCGGTGCCACCAAGACCTTGATCTGGTGGCACCGGCCTCCCGGCCTGTGGTCGGCGGGCTACTTCTTGCCGGTCAGCTCGTCGGCCAGCTCGGGGGCGTCGTACACCTTCCGCAGGGCCTCGGCGATGGCCCGGCTGTCCACCGACACCGCCCGGGCGACCTTCTCGTCGTAGATGAAGTCCAGCACCAGCGACTGGATGTTCCCGTCGAAGATCAGCCCGACCACCTCGCCCTTCTGGTTGACCACCGGGCTGCCCGAGTTCCCGCCGATGATGTCGGCCGTGCAGACGAAGTCGAAGGGCGTGCCCAGGTCGAGCTTCCCCTTCCGCTCCTCCCACCGCTTGGGCAGCTCGAACGGGCCCTTGTTCCCCTGGGCGGCGGACCGCTGGTAGAGGCCCTCGAAGGTGGTATACGGCGGGACCGGCTGGCCGTTCTCGGTGTACCCCTTGACCGTCCCGAACGCCAGCCGGAGGGTGAACGTGGCGTCCGGGTAGACCTTGTCCCCGTCCATCGCGTACCGGGCCTTGGCGAGGGCCGCGTGGGCCTGCCGCTTCGGCTCCTCGACCTCGTTCTCGCTCCGCTTGCGGACCGCCCGGGCCGGGCCGTCCACCAGCCGGGCCAGCTCGATCAGCGGGTCCTTGGCCGCGTCGACGGCCGCCTTCCCGCCCTCGAACAGCTTCTTGCGGAACTCCACGTCCCGGACCTTGGTGTTGGTAATCAGCTCGAACGCCCGGTCCTGGGGCGACTTGCCGTCCAGCACCTTCTTGACCAGCTCGCTGTCCGGCCCGAGGGTGGTGGCCAGGAACATCAGGCTGTCGGCCAGCTTGACGACTTCGAGGTCCTCGTAGATCGGCTCGTCGGAGAACAGTTGCAGCTTCAGCGACGGGAGCCGGGCGTCGCCGAACTCCCGCAGCCGGTCGCCCGGCGGCTTGGGCAGTTCGTCCCCGGCCCGCAGCAGGAGGCGGGCGATCCCGTAGGACGCCGAGTTGAGCCCGGCCGGCGGGGTGAACGGCCGGCCCGGGGCGCCCTCCACCGCGGGCAGCTCACGGGCCAGCTCGGCCCGGACCTTCTCGGCCTTCTCGACCGTGGCGAACGCCTGGGCCGCCTCGGCCACCCACGGCTCACTGGCCGCGGCCGCGGACTTCTGCTTGCCGTCGATGAACGCCCGCAGCCGCTTCTCGTCGGCCTCCTTGCGGCCCATCAGGTCCGGGTCGAGCAGCCCGGCCAGCCCGCCGATCCGGGCCTTCCGGCTGTTCTGGATGCTGAACAGCTCGTCCTCGGCCCGCTGCATGTTCCGCTCGCTCCGCCCGCCCCAGGCGGAGAGTAGGACCTCCAGCCGGTTGAGCCGCTGGAGCAGGGACGGGTAGCCGAGGTCGCGGAGGAACTTCAGCTCGGCCACCGTGTTTTGCCGGTTGGTCGTCCCCGGGTGGCCGGACACGAACACCAGCTCGCCGTCCTTGCTCCCGGCCGGGCTCCACTTCAGGTGGTGGTCGGTCTTCAGCGGCTTGCCGTCCTCGTACACCCGGAAGAAGCACATGTCCAGGTCGTACCGGGGGTACTCGAAGTTGTCCGGGTCGCCGCCGAAGAAGGCGATCTGCTTCTCGGGGGCGAAGACCAGCCGGATGTCGGTGTACCGCTTGAACGTGTACAGGTGGTACTGGCCGCCGGCGTAGAGCGTCACCACGTCGGCCCGGATGTTCTGCTTCTCGTCGGCCGCCGCCTTCTCGATCTCGGCGATCTTGGCCTGCCGGGCCTTGAAGGCGTCGGCCGGGGTCATGCCCGGCTTGACCGCCGCGTTCACCTCGGCGGTCACGTCCTTGATGCCCCGCAGGACGTTCAGCTCCAGGGCCTTGCACGCGACCTCCTGGTCCCGGGTCTTGGCGTGGAACCCGTCCCGCAGGTAGTTGTGCTTCTCGTCGGACAGCTTGGCGAGGTCGTCGGCCCCGACGTGGTGGTTGGTCATGACCAGCCCGTCCGGGCTGACGAACGACCCGGACCCGCCGGAGTTGAACCGGACGGACGACAGCCGGACGTGGTCGAGCCACTCCTGGCTGGGCTCGAACCCGTACCGCTCCTTGAGCTGGGCCCGGGGCGGGTTGCTGAAGAGCCACATCCCTTCGTCGCCGAAGGTGGTGTCGGGGGTCATGAGGAGTCCCAGCAGGGCGGCCCTGGCCGCCAGGGCGGGTGCGCGACGGATCATCGGGCAGCTCTCCGATGTGACCCGGCCGGTCGGCCGGTGAGGTGGTCGTTGTAGCCGGCCGGTGGGCGAACGGCCGGGGGCCGCGGCCGAGGTTCCGCCGGCCCGGCGGGCGGGCCCGGCTATCATGCCCCCATGACCCCCGCCGCACCGCTCGACGCGGCCGACGAGCTGGCCGGGTTCGCGGCCGCGTTCAGCAAGCCGCCCGGCGTCTACCTGGACGGCAACTCGCTCGGGCTCTTGTGCCACGCGGCCGAGGCCAGCCTGCGGGAGGCGGTCGAGGCGTGGCGGACGCTCGCCATCCGCGGGTGGACCGAGGGCGCGGAGCCGTGGTTCGGGATGGCCCGGGCGGCGGCCGTCCGACTCGCACCGCTGCTGGGCTGCGAACCCGCCGACGTGATGGTGGGCAACTCTACTACGGTGAACCTGCACCAAATCTTGGCGACGTTCCGGGGACCCGAGCGACCGTTCGTCGTGATCGACGGCACTCACTTCCCTACGGACCGGTACGCCGTCGAGAGCAACCTGCGGCTCACCGGTGGGACGCCGGACGAACACCTTATCGTCGTCCCGCCCGAACCGGATCGGTTACTCGACGAAGAGCGACTGGTTCTTGAGGTGGCTGAGCACCCCTGCCTCGCCGTCCTCCCGTCGGTGGTCTACACAACCGGCCAACTCCTCGACATGAAGCTGGTGACAGGGGCCGTCGGCGGCACCCTCGTCGCCTGGGACTGCTCGCACTCGGCGGGGGTGGTGCCGCACCGGTTCCGCGACGACGGCATCGACCTGGCGTTCGGGTGCGGGTACAAGTACCTCAACGGCGGGCCGGGGGCGGCGGCCTGGCTGTACGTTCACCCGCGGCTGAGGGACCGGCTGCCCGGGCTGGCCGGGTGGTTCGGCAGCGCCCCGGCCCGGCAGTTCGAGATGGCCGCCGCGTTCCACCCGGCGGCCGACGCCGGGCGGTTCGGGATCGGCACCCCGCACGTCTTCAGCCTGGCCCCACTGCTCGGCGCGCTGCGGGTCCTCGGCGACGCCGGGATCGACCGCATCCGGGCCAAGTCCGTCGCCCAGACGCGGTTCCTCCTGGACTACGGCCGGGAGCGGCTGGGGCGGTTCGGGGTCGGGGTCGTGACGCCGGATGACCCCGCCCGCCGCGGCGGGCACGTCACGTTCACGCACCCCGACGCGGCCAAGCTGTCCCGCGCCCTGCGGGCCCGTGGCGTCGTCCCGGACTTCCGCCCGCCGGACATGCTGCGGTTCGCCCCGGCCCCGCTGTACACGTCGTTCGCCGAGTGCCAGGCGGCCGTCGATACGCTCGAAACGATCCTGTCGGACAACGCCCATCACGAACTGGCGGACGCCGATGACCTCGTCACCTGACCGCCGCGTGTGGGACATCTCCCGCCCCGTCGGGCCCGACACCGCCGGCTGGCCGGGGGACGTGCCGTACACGTTCACCCTGTCGTGGAAGAAGTCCGACGGGGCGAGCGTGAACGTCGGGGCGATCACCGGCAGCGTCCACACGGCCACCCACTGCGACGCCCCGTTTCACTACGACGACGCCGGAAAGACTGTCGATCAACTCTCGCCGGACACGTTCGTCGGGCCGGCGTGGGTGGTAGACGTGTCCGGTGCCGGGGCGTGGCAGCCGCAGCTAGAGGGGCTCGACCTCGCGGCCGCGCCGCGGGTGCTGTTCCGGACCGGCGGGTGGCCGGACACGGGGCGGTTCCCGGACGCGGTCCCGGTGATGGAACCGGCGCTGCCGGGGTGGCTGGCGGCCCGCGGGGTGGTGCTGGTCGGGGTGGACGTGCCGTCGGTGGACCCACTCGACTCGAAGACGCTGGCCAACCACCACGCGCTCGGCCGGGCCGGGATCGCCATCGTGGAGGGGCTGTGGCTCGACGGCGTCGCCCCGGGCCGGTACGACTTCGTGGGCCTGCCGCTGAAGCTCGTCGGGGCCGACGGCTCGCCGCTGCGGGCGGTCCTGGTCGTGCCGGCGTAGTACCGGTCGCACGGTGTGTCTTGCTCGGTTAGAAGAACGGCCGAGATTCCGTCGGCCGGACGGCCGGGTTACAATCCGGGTGGGCCGGCGGGTCCGAGGGTCGCCCGGATGGAGTACGACCTGTTCCGGCTGTTCGATCACCCGTTGCGGTTCCGCCGGTACATCCCGTCGGCGATCGTCGTGTTGGGCGGCGACCGGGATGCCGGCCGGTGCGAGATCGGGGTCGAGTGGCGGACCTCGGCGAGCGGGCCGGTGGGCGGCGGGACGCTCGGGCTGTCGTGGGACGTGGCCACCCTCCGGCCGTTCGTGGCCGAGGTCGAGGAGGAGTTGCTGATCGCCCGCACCCGGAACCGGGACCGGGCGAGCCAGGTCGAGGAGGCGGCGGTCGTGGTGGCGGTGGCGGTCCTGGCCCAAATCGAGCCGGCCACCCGGTTCACCGACTGGGCCGACCTGGGCACCCGGCACGACTTCTACCTGAACGACCGGCCGGACGAGATGATCGAGGTCGCCGGCCGGTGGGAGGGTGGGTTGCCCGGGCTGTTCGAGTTGAAACGGGGGCAGAGCGACCAGAACGCCGGGTTGCGGAAGCGGTGGGTGAGCGTGACGATCATGCGGGAGACGGCCCGCAACCGAACGGAGGGTCTCCATTCGTGAGCATCTTCTACGACCCCGAGTACAAGCGGCTCGCCCTGGACTCGTCGAACGAGATGATGGACTACGACGGGGACCGCGGGCTGGGCCGATACGAGCCGGCCGCCCGGCACGTCCGGGCGGCCGGGGCCGGCCGGGAGCGGATGGCCCGGCTGGCGTTCGACGCCGGGGAGTACCGGTGGGCCGCGTCGGGCTGGCTGTCGGCCGCCGCCTGCTTCGACCGGCTTCCGGACCTCGGGCGGATGCGGGCGTGCCTCGGCCGGGCGCAGGAGTTGGAGCGACGGGGGAAGATACCGCCCGAGTACCCGCGCCTCTTCGGCGCCCTCCGGGAGCGGGAGCGAGAACTCATCGACCTGGAGCGGCGGCTGGCGGCGTTCGACGCCGAGTACGCCCGGCTCGACGGGAGTGGGGACGACCGGGCGACTCTGGACTGGTTGCTGGAACAGGTCCGCGAGCTGCCGGGGCTGCCCGCTCTCCACCACCGGATCGCCCGCCACGCCGAGCGGCTCGGGGACCACGACCTGGCCCGCCGGCACCTCGACTGGGCCGACGTGTTCGAGGCCGACCCGCCGGGCGACCCCCCGCACCCCGGTGCCAACGGCCACCCCGGGGTGGTGGCCCCGGCCGGCGAGCCGGCCCCCGCCCCGTGACCGGCCCGGGTGTCCGATCCGGTCCGGGAGGTCGTAAATAGTCCGGACGGCTCAACCCGCACCGGCAGGCCCCATGCGCGACCGACCGACGTTCGACCTGTTCGCCGTCTCCTGGCTCGTCCTGTTCCTGGAGCTCGCCTGCATCCGCTGGTTCCCGTCCCACGTCATGTTCCTGACGTTCTTCACCAACATCGTCCTCCTGGCCTGCTTCGTCGGCATGTCGGTCGGGTGCCTGGCCGCCCGCAGCCCGGTCCGCCACCTCGACCGCACCCCCCTGTGGCTGGCCGCCGCCGTCGCCGCCGGGCTGTTCGTCGAGCAGTTCCGCGGCAAGCTCATCCAGTACCTGGCGGTCGGCGACCGGGCCGACCCGGACGTGGTCTTCTTCGGGGCCGAGGCCGGCGACCGGGTCGGGGCCCTGCCGTTCCGCATCCCGGTCGAGTTCGTCGCCGGGACGTTCTTCCTGCTCATCGCCGTGGTCATGGTCGGCCCCGGGCAGGAGCTGGGCCGGGCGTTCAACCGGGTCCCGGACCGGACCCGGGCGTACACCGCCAACCTGCTCGGCAGCCTGGCCGGGATCGGGTCGTTCGCCCTCTGCTCGGACCTGCGGCTGCCGCCGGTGGTGTGGTTCGCGGCCGTGGCCGCGGGCGTCGCCCACTTCCTGTGGTGGCGGCCGGGCCTCGCCGGCCCGCGGCCGTCCCTGGCGGCCCCGCTCACGGCCCTCGCGGCCGCCGTCCTCCTGAGCGTGCCGACCTCCGGGTTCTTCCCGCTCAAGGGGCGGGACACGTCCTGGTCGCCGTACTACCGGGTCGACTTCCTGACCGCCCCGCAGATCATCGACACCAACCTGGTCAGCCACCAACTGATCGAGGTCCGGGACAAGCTGCCGCGGGCCCGGTTCGCCAACTACGCCCTGCCGTACCTGCTCCAGCGGGACGTGACCGGGCCCGACGGCCGGCCGGCGTGGCCGCCCATCAAGCGGGTCCTCATCATCGGGGCCGGCAGCGGCAACGACGTGTCCCGGGCCCTGCAGTGGCTGCCGGCCGACGCCCGGATCGACGCCGTCGAGATCGACCCGGTCATCCAGAAGCTCGGGGCCGAGCACCACCCGGACAAGCCCTACGCCGACCCGCGGGTGACGGTCCACCTGAACGACGGGCGGAACTTCCTCCGCAGCTCGCCGCCGGAAACCTACGACCTCGTCGTCTTCGCCCTGGTCGACTCGCTGGTCCTGCACTCCGGCTACTCGAACCTCCGGCTGGAGAGTTACCTGTTCACCGAGGAGTCGTTCCGGGACGCCCGGCGGGTACTGAAGCCGACCGGCCTGTGCGCGGTCTACAACTACTTCCGCCACGGCTGGCTGGCGGCCCGCATCCGGGCCGAGCTGCGGCGGGCGTTCGGCGGGGTCGACCCGGCCGTGTTCGTCCTCCGGGAGGGCGAGAACGACAAAATCCACTTCGACGACTTCGACCCGCAGGCGTTCACCGTCTTCCTGGCCGGGGGCGAGGCCGTCATCAACCCGCTCCGGGCGGCGTTCGCGGCCCACGGGAACGCCTACTGGGTGCCCGGCGACCGCGCCCCCGCGCCGGCCGCCGACCCGAAGGACCGGCCGGAGCGGTTCGGCCCGGACCGGCCGCCGCCGCTGCCGCCGCCGGCGGTGGAGCCGCCGAAGGCGGTCCCGGCCTGGGTGCTGGTCCGGCCGGCCGACGTGCAGGAGATCGACCCGCTCCCGGTGGCCACCGACGACTGGCCGTTCCTGTACGTCCGCGAGCCGGGCATCCCGCTGGTGACATGGCGGGGCGTCGGGATGATGGTCGTCCTGTCGCTGGTGCTCTGGTGGCTGTTCCGGCCGGGGGCGGGCGACGGTTCGGGTGGCACCGGCCTCCCGGCCGGTGTATCCGGTGCCCCGCCGGACGACGGGCTGGCCGCCCGGAGCTTCTTCCTCGGGGCCGGGTTCATGCTGGTCGAGACGAAAGCCGTGGTTCACATGGCGCTTCTGTTCGGCAGCACCTGGGTGGTGAATACGGTCGTCTTCGCGGCCATCCTGGTGATGAGCCTGCTCGGCAACCTGTACGCCGGGTGGGTCCGGCCCCGCCGGCTGGAGCCGTACTACGTCGGGCTGTTCCTGGCCATCGGGGCCGGGCTGGCGGTGCCGCTGGAGACCTTCCTGGGCCTCGACCGGTGGGCCCAGGTGGCCGGGGCGTGCGCCTTAACCTTCGCCCCGGTGGCGTTTGCGGGGGTGATCTTCGCCACCACCTTCACCCGGTCGGCCCGCCCGGACCGGGTGTTCGGGGCGAACGTGGCCGGGGCCTTGCTCGGCGGGCTGGCCGAGAACGCCTCGGTCCTGCTCGGGTTCCAGTACCTGTTGTGCCTGGCCGGGGGCTTTTACCTCTTGTCAGCGGCGTTCGGGAACGCGACACTGCCGGACAAGCGGGCAGTCCCGGGCGTATAATGCCGACAACGGGGCCAGGGCGCCCGCCCGGTCCCTCACGTCGTCCCGGCGGCGGTTATGGTCGAACGGCTGGAATTGCCGAGACTGCCGCAAACCCGACCAGCCGGCCGGCGGATTCGGGCCGTCGGCCCGGCCGCCCGGCACCCCGTTTGTACGTCCGAATCCCGTCCCCCGACGACGACCTCAAACCTTTCCGTCCCGTTGAATCGTCCGACCTCCGCCCGACCGGCTCGGAGCCGGCCGGGTGCCATCCGAGGGCGTTCCGATGCCTGAGTTGAACGGCGAGGACGAGCCCGACCCGATTGGCGGCGGGCCGCGGCGGCGGGGGCGGACGATCCCCCCCGGCGTGGCGGTCCGGTCCGGTCGGGAGACGTTGTCCGCGGAGCTGGCCCTGACCATCTTCCGCCAGATGGTCCGGACCCGGGCGCTGGAAGAGCGCTCGATCAAGATGTCGAAGTCCGGGGAGGCGTACTTCTGGATCGGCGGCCCCGGCGAGGAGGCCACCAACGTCTGCCTCGGCTTGCAGGTCCACAAGGGCCAGGGCCCGGCCTACGACTACCTCCACCTCCACTACCGCAACGCCGGCGTGATGCTCGGCATGGGCATGTCCATGCTCGACCACGTCCGGCAGCTCGGGATGCGGCGGACCGACCCGCACTCGATGGGCCGGAACTTCGTCGGCCACTACTGCATCCCGAAGTGGAACGTCGTCCCGGTCACCAGCGTGATCGAGGTCCAGTTCGCCATGGCCCCGGGGACGGCCCTGGTCCAGAAGCGGTTCGGCGGGGAGGGCATCACCATCGTCGTCGGCGGGGAGGCCGGGACGGCCGAGGGCGACTTCGACTCGTGCCTGAACTGGACCACCCGGCCGGGGAACGAGCTGCCGGTGCTGATGCTGGTGACGAACAACCGGTTCGGCATCTCGACCGACCTGCGGACGGTCCACGTCGACCGGCCGGTGGCCGACCGGGCCGTCCCCTACGGCATCCGGGCCGAGACGGTGGACGGGAACGACCCGATCGCCGTCTGGCACGGGATCGCCCGGGGGATGAAGCACTGCCGGGAGCTGCGGCGGCCGTTCCTCCTGGAGACGATGGTCAGCCGGATGCACGGGCACTCGTCGAGTAGCGGGGCGATGCGGGACCCGGCCGAGGCGGACCCGCTGGCCCTGTTCGAGCGGAAGCTGCTGGACGACGGGGCGATCGACGCCGACGGGGTGACGGCCTTGAAGGACGACGCCAAGGCCGAGGCCGACGCGGCGGTGGTCGAGGCGATGGCCGAGGCCCAGCCGACGCCCGCCGACGTGCGGCGGTTCACCTACGCCGACAGCGAGGTCGACGCCGTCTACCCCGGCGATTACACCGGGCTGCCGGGCCGGCGGTAGCCGTCTCGTCGCCCCGAAGGGGCGTCCGGGAGTAGCCCGGGGCGACAGCCCCGGGACCGACCCATCCAACCCATCCGTAGCCCCGAAGGGGCGACCCGCCCCGGGTGGTCATGGCTACCTTGGTTCAAGCCGTCCGGCTGGCCCTCCACTACGGCGAGGAACACCTCGGCGTCACCGACGTGTTCGGGGAGGACGTGGGGCCGCCGCTGGGCGGGGTGTTCACCGCCACCCAGGGCCTCCGCACCGCCTGGAACTCGCCGCTGGACGAGCGGGGCATCCTCGGTACGGCGATGGGCATCGCCTACGCCGGCGGCCGGCCGGTGTGCGAGATCCAGTTCTGCGACTACGCCTTCAACGTGATCGACGTGATGAAGGTGGCCGGGAACCAGCGGTGGGCGTCCGCTGGCGGGTACCCGATGCCGATCGTGGTGATGACCCCGACCGGGGCCGGCATCCGCGGCAGCCTGTACCACTCCCACAGCTTCGAGAGCTGGGCCAGCCGGCTGCCGGGCTGGAAGGTGGTGCTGCCGTCCAACCCGCTCGACGCCTACGGGCTGACGATCGCCGCCGTCAAGGACCCGAACCCGGTCATGCTCCTGTTGCCCAAGGCCCTGATGCGGGTGAAGGGCGACCAGCTCCTGCCGGGTGAGCCGGCCGACCCGGACGAGCTGTCGCGGATGATCGACGCCCCGGTCGGGGCGGACCGGGCCGGGTGGAAGCCGCGGTGGCCGGCGATGCGGGAGTACGTCGTCCCGATCGGGTCGGCGAACCTGGCCCGGGAGGGCGACACGGCCACCGTGGTCAGCTACGGGCGGACGCTGCCCTTGTGCGTGCAGGCGGCGGACGAGCTGGCCCGCGACCGCGGCTACACGTTCGACGTGGTCGACCTGCGGAGCATCTTCCCCTACGACTGGGACCTGATCTCCCGGAGCGTCGAGAAGACCGGCCGGCTGCTCGTCGTGAACGAGGACACCGAGGTCACCAACTTCGCCGAACACCTGCTCCGGCGGGTGGTGGACGAGCACTTCTACGACCTGCTCGTCCGCCCGCGGACCCTGATGGGCGACCACCTGCCGGGGATCGGGATGAACCAGGTGTACGAGACGAACAGCGTCCCGCAGGCCCCGCACATCCGGGACGCGATGCGGGAGCTGGCCGCCGAAGCGGCATAAATCCATTTCACCACAAAGGCACGAAGTTCACGCCGAGGGCCACGAAGGATAAAACTCAAAGGGCTCGGCTTCGTGCCCCTTCGTGTTTCCTCCGTGCCTTTGTGGTGAGTCTTTTCCGGGGGCCGCATGGACTTCCCGCTGCCGCCGGTCGGCGAGGGGCTGATCGAGGTCGAGCTGGTCCGCTGGCTGGTCAAGCCGGGCGAGGCCGTCGGCCGCGGGCAGCCGCTGGCCGAGGTGATGTCGGACAAGGCGACGATGGAGGTCCCGGCCCCGTTCGCCGGGACGGTCGATGCGCTCGCGGCCGAGGCGGGCACCAAGGTCCAGGTCGGGCAGGTGGTGCTGACCTACACCCCGGCGGGGGCCGAACGGTCGGAGGCCCCTCCCCCCGGCCCCCCCCCCCGGGGGGAGAGGGGGGATCAGACGGCACCCCTTTCTCCCCCCCCCATCGTCGGGGAGGGGGCTGGGGGGAGGGGTCCGCTTCGCACCGCCAACGGCCACGCCCCGCCGGCCGCCCCGTCGGTCCGGCTGCTGGCCCGCAAGCTCGGGGTGGAACTGGCGGCCGTCCGCGGGACCGGCCCCGGCGGCCGCATCCTGCTCGACGACCTGACCCCCCACCTCCGCCGGCCGGCCGACGGCGCCCCCAAGCCGGCCCCGCCGCCGGCCCCCAAGCCCGACTACGGCACCCCCGGCACCCGGGTCAAGCTGCTGGGGCTGCGGCGGAGGATCGCCGAGCACCTCGTCGTCGCCAAGCGGACCGCCCCGCACTACTCGTACATCGACGAGTGCGACCTCTCCGACCTCGTCCGGCTCCGGGAGTCGCTCCGCGAGCCGTTCAAGCGGAACGGGGTGAAGCTGACGTACCTGGCGTTCGTCGTGAGGGCCGCGGCCCGGGCCTTGAAGGAGGTGCCGGTCGTCAACAGCACCTTCGACGACGCCGCCAACGAGATCGTCTACCACGACCGGTACAACCTCGGGGTGGCCGTCGCCACCCCCGGCGGGCTGATCGTCCCGGTGGTCAAGGACGTGGACAAGAAGGACCTGGCCGCCGTCGCGGCCGACATCGACCGGCTCGGGAACGACGCCAAGGCCGGGAAGATCAAGACCGACGACCTGAAGGGCGGGACGTTCACCGTCACGTCGGTCGGGAACATCGGCGGGCTGATCTCGACCCCGATCGTCAACCACCCCGAGGTCGGCATCCTCGGGCTGGGGAGGGTGATGAAGCGGCCGGTGTACGACGACGCCGGGCTGATCCGCCCCGCGGAGATGATCTACCTGTCGTTCTCGTTCGACCACCGGATCGTGGACGGGGCGGTCGGGGCGGCGTTCGGCAACGCCGTCATCCGCCACCTGCGGAACCCGGCCACGCTGCTGCTGCCCGACCCGTTCGGGGCCTGACACCCTCCGGTTCCCACGCTCCGCTTGGGAACTCCGTTCGGACGCTATGCGTCCTCACAAGCGACGGCCGACGCGGAGCGTCGAGGCGGCCGCTCCCACCCTTCGGGTGGGAGCGGGGAACGGGAAGGCGTTCGTCCGCGGGTCATTGGTTCGGCCGCAGGGTGTGCGGGTTGCCGAACCAAACCAACCGGCTTGAGCGTCGGCCGCCTCAGACCAGGTTGCGGAACTCCCGCGGCCGGTTCTTCTCGTCCACGAACACGACCACCGGCTCGTGCCCGCGGGCCTCCCGCTCGTCGTACCCGGCGTAGGTGGCGATGATGACCAGGTCGCCGGGCTTGACGAGGTGGGCCCCGGCCCCGTTAATCTGCACCTCCCCGGACCCCCGCTCGCCGGGCAGGGCGTAGGTGACCAGCCGGCTGCCGTTGGTCACGTCCCAGACGTGGATCTGCTCGTTCGGCAGGATGTCGGCCGCGTCGAGCAGGTCGGCGTCGACGGTCATGCTCCCCTCGTAGTGCAGGTCGGCGGCCGTCACCGTGGCCCGGTGAATCTTCCCCTTCATCATCACCCGCTGCATGGCCGCACCCGCCTCTCGTGGCACCGCATTCTAGGCCTGGTGGCACAGGCCTCCCGGCCTGTGGTCGCGACAGTGACATTCTACGGCGGGCCGGTAAGATGGCGTCCGGTCCCGCACCCACCCCACGGAGCCACCGATGAAGACGCTGTTCCGGGCCGCGGCCTTGCTCGCGGCGGTCGCGGCCGCAACCGCCCGCGCCGACGACAAGCCGGCCGCCGTGCCGGAGGGCTTCGCCCCGCTGTTCAACGGCAAGGACCTGTCCGGCTGGAAGCCGACCGGCAAGGCCGACGTGTGGAAGGCCGAGGGCGGGATGATCGTCTGCACCGGCGGGGGCGGCGGGTACCTGCTGACCGAGAAGGAGTACGGCGACTTCGAGCTGCGGCTGGAGTACCGGTGGGCCAAGCCGGGCGGGAACAGCGGGGTGGGCCTGCGGACGCCGGCGAGCGGCGACCCGGCCTACGCCGGGATGGAAATCCAGCTCATCGACGACGAGGGGTGGGAGAAGGTGAACGGCGGGAAGCTGGCCGACTACCAGCACACCGGTTCCGTCTACGACGTGCAGCCGGCGAAGGGGGCGGCGAATAAGCCGGTCGGCGAGTGGAACGCCGTGCGGATCGTCTGCAAGGGTCGCCACGTCACCGTCGAGCAGAACGGCAAGGAGCTGGTGTCGGCCGACCTGGACGACTTCAAGGGGAAGTTCGACAAGCACCCCGGGCTGAAGCGGGAGGCGGGGCACCTCGGGTTCCAGAGCTACAACATCCGGGTCGAGTTCCGGAACGTGGTCGTCAAGGAGCTGAAGTAGGGCCCGCGCCGCGTGCCGGGGGTTAGGGGCACGGGGCGCGGGCCCTACGGGGTCAGCCGCTCGGGCCGGTCCACCGTCCGTTCGTCGCGGACGTTGCCGGTGTTCAGGGTCGTGGCCGGCTCGAACAGGAGCACCTCGACCTCGTCCTCGGCGACCGGCCGGTGCTCGACCCCGCGGGGGACGATCAGGAACTCGCCGGCGGCGAGTTCGACGGCGCGGTCGCGGAACTCCATCCGGAACGCCCCGCGGACGACGAGGAACAGTTCGTCCTCGGCGTCGTGCTTGTGCCAGACGAACGGCCCGGCGAACTTGACCAGCCGGACGTGCTGGCCGTTCAGCTCGCCGACCACCTTGGGCGACCAGTGGTCGGCGAACCGGGCGAACGTGTCGGCCAGGTTGACCTTGTCCATCGCCGCGACTCCCCGCGCCCCGCCTGGTGGCACCGGCCTTCCGGCCGGTGCGAGCCGGCTCGTCGGGCGGGGTGCCGGTGCCGCCGGAGGCCGGGGGGCGG
>JAIEQN010000607.1 GCA_019747685.1 Gemmataceae bacterium | reverse complement strand
GGCGATGGTGGTGGTGACCGTCACCTCCTGCGGCGGCCACGTCACCGGCTGGGCGGCGGCCCCGCCGGCGGCCACCGGCACCGGGGCGAACCCCACCGGCACCTTGTCCCCGGCCAGGTACGGGTCGAGCCGGTAGGCCCGGGTCCACCGCTGCCGGCCGCCGGGCAGGTCCTCGACGGTCACGCCCCCGGCCGGCCGGATCCGCCAGGCCGCGGCCGCCCCGGGGGTGAGCAGCCTCTGGGCCTGGTCGTCGGCCGGCGGGTCGACCCGCAGCGGGGCCGGCCCCTCCACCGCGAGCGTCACCCGGACCGACTCGGACAGCCGGACCGACTGCCGGTCGAGGGTGACGGACGGGACGACCCCCTGGGCCGCGCCCGGCCCAGGAAGAACCAGCACGAGGAATAAGGGAAAGACCGGTACGCGGATGACGCGGAGAAGAGCGCGGATGAACGCGGATCGGGCAGAGGGTTTTGTCCGAATCCTGCTTTCCTCCGATCCGCGTGTTCGCTGCGTCGGCCGATCTGCGTCATCTGCGGGCCGGTCTTCACTCCTCACCCTCATGCCCGGCCCCCCTGCCGGCGGCGGTCCCGGCGGCGGAAGAATTTGAGCAGGGCGTCGAAGTGGTTGCCGTCCGTGCCGGCCTCGATCAGGTCGGCCCCGGCCCCCCGGGCGAGCTTGGTGACCGCCGCCAGCCGGTCCCGGGCCCGGGCCGCGAACGCCGCCCGGAACGCCCGGCCGTCGGTGTCGATCACCGCCTGCCGGCCGGTCTCGGCGTCTTCGAGCCGGACGAGGCCGGCGGCCGGCCAGTCGGCCTCCCGCGGGTCGGCGGTCCGGACGGCGATCAGGTCGTGCTTGCGGGCGGCCCGGCGGAAGGCGTCCGAGAAGTTCCCGGCCAGGAAGTCGCTGAGGAGGAAGACGATGGCCCGCCGCCGCTGGACCTTGTTCAGGTAGTCGAGGGCGGCGGCCAGGTCGGTCCCCGGCTTCTTGGCCTCGAACGCCAGGATGTCGCGGAGCAGCCGGAGGACGTGCCGCGGCCCCTTGTTCGGCGGGACGAACCGCTCGACGGCGGTGGTGAACGCGACCAGCCCGACCCGGTCGTTGTTGCTGACGGCACACAGGGCGAGCAGGGCGGCCAGCTCGGCGGCGACGGCCCGCTTGGCCAGCGGCCCGGTCCCGAACTGCTGGCTGGCCGACACGTCGACGGCCAGGATCAGGGTCAGCTCCCGCTCCTCGACGTACCGCTTGACGAACGGGTGGCCGGCCCGGGCGGTGACGTTCCAGTCGATGCTCCGGACGTCGTCCCCGGGCTGGTACTCGCGGACCTCCTCGAACGACAGCCCGGCCCCCTTGAAGGCCGAGTGGTACTCGCCGCCGAGGAGGGTCTGGACCACCCGCCGGGCCCGCAGGTGGAGCCGGCGGACCTGGCGGAGGACGTCGGCCGGGAGCATGGCGGCCCGGGGTTGGGGCGGCGGACGGTGTCGGGTATTCTAGCGGCGGGACACCACCTCCGGAGGCCGCCGATGGCCGCCAACCGCGTCACCACCAAGAAGCCGGCCGCCCGCCGCCCCCGGTTCGAGACCGCGGCCGACCTACTCGCCAGCCTCGGCGGCATCCCGCCGGTGCGGGTCCGGCTCGACCCGCTCCCGGGAACGGCCACCGAGCGGGACCTGTTGCGGGCGATCGCCCGGACCGGCCGGCTGATGGAACTCGTCGATGGAACCCTCGTGGAGAAGCCGATGGGCTCGCCCGAAGCCTACGTGGCCCTCGAACTCGGCTTCCACATCCGGTCGTTCCTGGCGACCCACGACCTCGGGTACGCGACCACGGCGGACGACCTGATCCGGGTTGCCCCGGGGCAGGTCCGCGGGCCGGATGTCACCTTCACTTCCTGGCTGAACCGGCCCGAGCGGACGGTCCCGCGGAAGCCGGTCAGCGTGACCAAGCCGACCCTGGCGGTCGAGGTGCTGAGCCCGAGCAACACCCCGGCGGAGATGGCCCGCAAGATCGGTGAGTATTTTGGCGGCGGGTGCCGGCTCGTCTGGGTGATCGACCCCCGGACCGAGACGGCCGTGGCGTATACCGCCGCCGACACGGCCGTCGCGGTCCCGGCATCCGGCGTCCTCGACGGCGGGGACGTGCTCCCCGGGTTCCGATTGCCGCTGGCGAAGTTGTTCGAGCGGCTGGAGAAGCCGGAGCCGAAGAAAAAGCGGAAGAACAAGTAGCTACCCGCCGATCTTGGCCCGGGCCTCCTTCGCCGCGTCCCGGACCAGCTTGCTCGGGTCGGCGTCGAGCTTCTTGAGGGCCGGCACCGCCGGCTTCGCCTCCGACCCGACCGCCCCGAGGGCCAACGCCGCCTGCCGCCGGACGGCCCATTCGGTATCTTTCAACGCCTCGGTCAGCGCCGGCACCGCGGGCCTCGCCTCCGGCCCGGCGGCCGCCAGCCCCAGGGCCGCGTTCTGCCGGACCAGCGGCGTCGAACTCTTCAACAGTGGGATCAGTTCGTGTACCGCCTGCCGGGCGGCGGCCCCGTCCCGGCTCAGCCCGAGGGCGCCCCGGGCCTGCACCTCCGGGTCCGGGTCGGCCAGCATCGCCCGCAGCTCGGCCGGGTCCCTCCCGGCGTCCCGCAGGGTTGGCGGGGCCGGCCCCCCGCACCCGACGACCAGCCCGAGCAACACGGCCGCCGCCCGGGTATGATCGAGGGGGGTCATCCGCGGTCGCCCGCCGGAGTCCGCATCGTGACACGCCGCCGGCCGGCCTTCACGCTCGTGGAACTGCTCGTGGTCATCGCCATCGTCGGCGTCCTAATCGGCCTACTCCTGCCGGCCGTCCAACAGGTCCGCGGGGCGGCCGCTCGCAGCGCCTGCGCCAACAGCCTGAAGCAGCTCGCCCTCGCCGCCCACGCCCACCACGACGCCCGCGGCCGGCTCCCCGGCGGGGTGATCGTCTCGGCCGACGTGAACGACGGCTGGGCCACCGGGTTCACCGAGCTGCTGCCCCACCTGGAGCAGCAGAACCTCGGGCGGCTCTACCGGTTCGACCTGGTCTGGTACGACCCGGCGAACTACGCCGCCGTCGGCACCCCGGTGAAGGTGTTCTACTGCCCGGCCAACCGGGCGGCCGGCGGCCTCGACCTCTCCCCGGTCGGCCCGATGTGGGGGTGCGAGCTGCCGCCGTTCGCGGCCGGGGTGGACTACGCCTTCTGCAAGGGGGCGAACGCCGGCATCGGGACCGACCCGGCCCGCATCCCGGCCGCCGCCCGGGGGCCGTTCGCGGTCGCCCTCAAGGGGGCCGACGGGACCTCGGCCGGCACCACCCGGCTGACCGACATCGCCGACGGCACCTCCAACACGTTCGCCCTCGGCGAGGCGGCCGGCGGGTCGGTGCGGTTCCCGGTCCGCGACCTGAAGGACCCGACGAAGACCGCCGCCGACCCGTTCACCGGCCAGCCGGCGTTGCTCGAACAGTCCTGGGGGGCAACCGGGTTCGGCGACCGGTCCCACCCGTGGTACGCCGGGGTGCTGGCGGTGACGGCCCAGTTCGGGCTGCCGCCGGACTTCGCCGACGAGCCGATGAACCGGTCGCCCGGGACGCCGACCGTCTACAGCTCGGACTCGTCGGGGTACAACCGCAGCGGCCGGGACCTGGTCAGCGGGTTCCGCGGCCCGCACCCCGGCGGGTGCAACTTCGCCTTCTGCGACGGGTCGGTGCGGTGGGTGCGGGAGGGGATCGACCCGGCCACCTACCGCGGCCTGTCCACCCACGCCGGCGGCGAGGTGTTACCAGCGGGCGGGTGGTGACGGGCGGAACGGGCTTTGCACGAATCCGGCCACGGTCCCCCCCAGGAGACACCCCGATGGCCGCCCCGACCACGATGTCCGTTACCCCCACCTTGCCCCGGAACGCCCCGCTTCCGCCGGTCCGGTCCCGCCCGGCGGCCGCCCCGACCGGCGGCGACCCGGTGGCCAAGTTCCTCGGCTACTTCAGCCTCGGGCTGGGGGCCGCCGAGGTCCTGGCCCCGCGGCTGCTCGGCCGGCTGATCGGGGTCGGCCACCACCCGACGGCGATGCCCCTGTTCGGGCTGCGGGAGATCGCCGCCGGGGTGGGCATCCTGGCGACCGGGCGGAAGGCCGAGTTCCTGGCCGCCCGGGTGGCCGGGGACGCCCTCGACCTCGCCGCCCTGTTCGCCGCCTGGATGGACGCGAGCGAGTCGGACCGGCGGCGGATCGTCTCGGCCGGGATCGCGGTGGCCGGGGTGACGGCCGTGGACATCGCCTGTGCGGCGGCCCACGCCCGGGACCGGATGTAACGGTCAGCCGCCGGCGAACGCGACCGTCGCCCGAACGGCCCGCCGCCAGGTGGCCAGCTTCGCCTCCCGGTCGGCGGCCGGCATCGCCGGGCCGAACCGGGTGCCGCCGGCGGCCAACCCCTTCAACGAGGCCTCGTCGGCCAGCCCGGCCCCGACGGCCGCCAGCATGGCCGCCCCGAGGGCCGTCGACTCGCTCTGGGCCGCCCGCACCACCGGCCGCCCGAGCAGGTCCGCCTGGCACTGCAAGAACCAGTCGTTCCGGGCCATCCCGCCGTCGACGCGAAGAGACCCCTCCCCCCGGCCCCCTCCCCCGGGGGGAGAGGGGGAGGAAGCCCCGAGCCGAAGACCGTCCGTCCGGTCCCCCCTCCCTTCAGAGGGGAGGGGGTTAGGGGGAGGGGTCCTTTCGGCGCTCATGTCCTGGTCGGCCGCCTCGATCAGGTCCGCCACCTGGAACGCGACGCCCTCCAGCGCCGCCCGGCCGAGGTCGGCGGCGGTCGTCGCCCGGGTCAGCCCGAACAACGCCCCCCGGGCCTCGGGGACCCAGTGGGGTGCCCCCAGCCCGACGAACCCCGGGACGAACACCGCCGCCGCCGCCGGGTCCGACCCGCGGGCCAGCTCCTCCACGTCGGCCGCCGCCCGGAACAGCCGCAGCCCGTCCCGCAGCCACTGGACCGCCGCCCCGGCCACGAACACCGCCCCTTCGAGGGCGTACCGCGGCTTCCCGTCGGTCGTGGCGGCCACGGTCGTCAGCAGCCGGTGGGCGGATGACACCGGGTTGTCACCGGTGTGCAGGAGGAGGAACGCCCCGGTGCCGTAGGTACACTTCCCCTCGCCGGGGCCGAAGCACCCCTGGCCGAACAGGGCCGCCTGCTGGTCGCCGGCGATCCCGCGGATGGGGATTCCGTCCGGCAGGAAGTCGAGGCCCTTCGTCACCCCGAAGTCGGCCGCGCTCGGCACCACCTCCGGCAGCACCGCCCGGGGGACGCCGAAGTATTTCAACAGTTCGTCGTCCCACTGCATCCGGTGGATGTCGAACAGGAGCGTCCGGCTGGCGTTCGACGCATCCGTCCGGTGGGCCTGCCCGCCGGTCAGCCGCCACAGGAGGAACGAGTCGACCGTCCCGGCGGCGAGGTCGCCCCGCCCGGCCGCCGGCCGCAGGTTCGGCACGTTCTCCAGCAGCCAGGCGAGCTTGGTGGCCGAGAAGTACGGGTCGAGGACGAGGCCGGTCTTGGCCGCCAGCATCGGGCCGTCCGCGGCCCGGTCGCGGCAGAAGGCCGTGGTCCGCCGGTCCTGCCAGACGACGGCCCGGTGCACCGGCCGGCCGGTGGCCCGGTCCCAGACGACGACGGTTTCCCGCTGGTTGGTGATGCCGACGGCGGCCACCTCGGACGGGCTGCCGCCCGCGGTCGCCAGCGCCTCCCGGGCGGTCCGGGCGACCGAGTACCAGATGTCCTCCGGCTCGTGCTCGACCCACCCGTCCCGCGGGTAGTGCTGTTCCAGCTCCTGCTGCGCGGCCCCGAGGACGGCGAACGTGGCCGGGTCGTACACGACCGCCCGGCTGCTGGTGGTCCCCTGGTCGACGGCGAGGATGACGGGCATGGGTAGTATCCGGATGATTCACCGCGGAGGACGCGGAGGCCGCAGAGGAAGACCGGGAGTTGAATCAAACCCTCCGTTCGGTCTTCCTCTGCGGCCTCCGCGTCCTCCGCGGTGAAGAACTGTCTTACCCCTACCGCGAGAAGTACTCGGTCTTGGCGGACACGCTCAGGAGGGTGTCGCCCAGCTCGAAGAAGGTCCCCTCCTTCTCGTCCTTCGACAGGGCCAGGTCCGGGTACTTGGCCATCAACTGTTCGGCCGACAGCGCCTTGGCGTCGGCCTCGTCGGGCAGGAGACCGGTGGCCCCGACGTAGAAGACCAGCGGCGACAGCCGCTCCCGGAACAGGTCGTCGCTGCGGGCGTCGAGCTTCTTCCGGGCGTCGGTCAACGCCTCCACGAACGCCTTGCGGGCCGGCGGCTTCCCCTTCGCCCGGTCCTTGACGATGGCCGCCAGCTTGGCCGCCCCGACGGATTCGAGTACCTTCACCGCCGACCCGTTCGCCTTCACCCCGAGGAAGTCGTCGAACAGGGTCTTCATGAACTCGTCCACCTTCGTCACCTTCGTCCGGGCCGAGAGCGTCTTGTGCTTGAAGGTGGTGTCACCGTCCAACAGGTCCTCGAACGCCGGCTTCTCCATCGGCGTCCCGTCGGCCTTCGTCACCCCGTACATCCGGTCCAGGAACTTGTTGGCGCTGTGCAGTTTGCCGAGGTTCAGGATGGTGCGGTCGCCGATGTCGATCTCGTAGCTCGTGCGCGTATCAACGGACCCCTCGGCCAGGGCCTGCTTCAGGTCCGTGTACGGGTTCGTGGTCGGGAAGTTGAGGTACAGGTTCTTCGACAGGTAATGGGCCTTGAGCTGCTCGACCTGCTCGGGCGACAGGTCGGCCGCCTCCTCCTTCAGGTGGGCGGCGCACAGGCTCGACAGCACCCTGAGCCGGGCCAGCTCGTCGAACACCCCGGTCAGGTCGATGCTCCCGGCGAACGGCGGCACCACCGGCAGCTCGTCCAGCCCGAGCGCGTATTCCGCGTCCGCGTCGTACTTCTTGGCCGGCAGGCCGTCCACCTCCACCAACTCCATCCTGGCGAGCGTGTCAAACAATTTCTTGTCGCTGATCTTGACCGTGAGGTACGGGACGTTCAGCTCGCCGTCGCCGACCAGGGTAAAATTGTTGAACGTGGTGAGGTTGTCGAGCTTGATGCCGGCCACCTCGGTGATCGGCTTGCGGCCCGCGGCCGGGACGAGCCGGACCCGCCGCGTCAACATCATGTTCAGCGTCGCCGTGTTCCGGTTCACGTCGAACGAGGTGATGGGCAGGTATTGGTCCTCGCCGACGAATTCCGTCTTCAGGGTCGGCTCGACGAGGTTGCCGGCGTCATCCCGGGTGCCTTGCAGCCGCTTCAGGCCCCGCCGGACGTACACGTCCTGGAGGGCCTGCCGGTTGATGGTAAACTTGTCCCGGTTGTCGTCCAGCACCTTCACCAGGTCGAGCAGCGGCACCCGGCGGTTGACCGGCACTTCCGCGAGGATGGTGTGTTCGGCCAACTGGCCCGGGTTGAACAGCAGGACGGTATCGAGGTCGCCGGCGAACGCCGCCACCTGGTTGTTGGTCAGCGCCCGGCCGTGCAGGCCGACGAGGGTGGCGTCGAAGGTACTGCCGAGGGCGTACTTGGCCGTGTTCAGGTTCCCCTCGGCGAGGTTCGCCCGGCTGAACGCCAGGACGGCCTCGCCCGTCTGCTCCTCCGGGGCGTCGAGCCGGTCGTACTCCGCCTGCGTCAGCTTGGTGAAGCGGTAGATGACGCCGTCGTCGTCGGCCTTGCGGCCGCGGATGCTCAAGGGGCCGGCCGCCCCGTTGACCCGCCCGGCCGACCGGGACACGAACACCTGGTACGCCGCCCCCTTCGGCAGCGGCACGTCGATCGGAGGGGTCACGGCGGAGCCGAGGATTTTGGTGCTGCTGTACAGGGCGTTGTACACCCCGGCGATGTTCCCCGCCTTGACGCAGGCCCCGCTGCCGGCGTTGGCCACCCGGGACAGGAGCCGGAAGTCCGAGTAGTCGCCGTAGGCGATGGCGTTGACGAAGGCGTCCCGCCCGGTCAGCCGGTTGGTCTGCTCCAGCAGGTTGTTGCTCTCGGCCGCCGGGGACGGGTCGTTGGCGTACCCGTCGGTGTGCAGGGTGATGGCCGTCAGCTCGTCCTTCCCGGCCTTGTCCACGGCCATCCGCAGGCCCTGGGAGATGCACGTCGCCCCGGTCGGCTGGAGCCTGTTGATGGCCTGCTGGTACTTCGACCCCTTCTTCATGATCTCGGCGATCGGGGCCCGCTCGAAGTGGCAGGTCACGTCCCCCTCGGACGAGTACGAGATGAGGGTGACGACCAGGTCGAACTGGGCGTATTCGTCCAGGGTCAGGAGCTTGACCAGGGTGTCCCGGGTGTCGGCCATGGCCGAGTACATCGACCCGGACCGGTCGACCACGATGACGCCGTGGGCGACGGTCTTCTTCTTCGGGTCGGCCGGCGGGCGGGGGACCTCGGCCGGCTCGACCAGGTAGTAGGCCCGGGGCTGGCCGAGGAGGTTGAAGAGGGTGAACTTGGTGCGGGCGGTCGGCCGGGCGAGCGGCCCGGCGGGGGCCCTCGCGGGGGTCGTGGCCCCGGCCTTCTTGCGGGTGGTGCCGGCCTTGGCAACGGACGTGGGCTTGGTCGGGGCCTTCCTGGCGGTGCCGGCGGCGGTCGTCTTCGCCATGAGTCACCGTGCGGATTGGAGCGGCTGGAACGGACGCACTGGACAAAGCAATTGTGCGACCCGATCGGGTCGCGGGGGAGGTAAAAACTGGGGAAGTGGTAAGGAGTTTACCGGGAACGCCGGGCGGGCGGGAGGTGGGTAGGCCGGGCGGGCAGGATGTGCGGGTTGTAGGGGCGGCGGGCGAACTCCCGGCCGCCTACCGCTCTTTGTAAAATGGGTGTTCTGTTCACCGCCGAGGAGCCGCCGCCGTGGCCGATGCCGTGCCGCACAGCCCGTTCGCCCGGGTCGAGACCCAGAACGTCGACTTCCCGGCCCTCGAACGGGCGATCCTCCAGTTTTGGGACGAGAAGGACATTTTCGAGAGGCGTAAGGCGCGGAACGCCGGCCGGCCGCGGTGGAGCTTCCTGGACGGCCCGATCACCGCCAACAACCCGATGGGCGTCCACCACGCCTGGGGGCGGACGTACAAGGACGCCTACAACCGCTACTTCGCCATGGCCGGCCGCGACCTCCGCTACCAGCAGGGGTTCGACTGCCAGGGGCTGTGGGTCGAGGTCGAGGTCGAGAAGGAGTTGAAGGCGGAAGGGAAGAAGCTCGACGCGAAGCGGGACATCGAGAACCTCGTGCCCGGCGACGAGCCGGCCAGCATCGACTACTTCGTCCAGCGGTGCAAGGACCGGGTGGACAAGTACGCCCGGGTGCAGACCGACCAGAGCATCCGGCTCGGGTACTGGATGAACTGGGACCGCGGCGACGCCGACTGGGCCGAGCGGCCCGACGAGCGGAAGTCGTACTTCACCATGTCCGAGGGGAATAACTACACCATCTGGTCGTTCCTCAAGAAGTGTCATCACAAGGGGCTCATCTACCGCGGCTACGACGTGATGCCGTGGTGCGGCCGGTGCGGGGTCGGGCTGTCCGAGATGGAGATGAAGGAGGGGTACAAACTCGTCGGGCACAAGGCGGCGTTCGTCAAGCTGCCGCTGCGGGACCGGCCGGGCGAGAACCTGTTGGTATGGACCACCACGCCGTGGACCCTCACCAGTAACGTCGGGGCGGCCGTCAACCCCGATCTCACCTACCTGAAGGTGAGGTTGAAGGACGAGGTGTATTACGTCGCCAAGGGGGCGTTCAAGCTGAACCGGATGGAGGGCGGCGGGGACGAGGACGAGCCGACGCCGGCGGCCAAGAAGAAGACCCGCGACTGGCTGGACGGCGTGCCCCACCTGCCGAGCATCGAGCAGCACTTCAAGTCGAAGGCCGGCAAGGGGGCGAGCTACGAGGTGGTCGGCGAGGTCAAGGGGGCCGACCTGCTCGGGCTGGCCTACCGCGGCCCGTTCGACGGGCTACCCGCCCAGAACCACGAGTACGGCTTCCCGGAAGAGGTGGCGAAGGTCACGAGGCAGGGCGGCCAGTGGCCTGCGGTCACCGCCGCGGCCGCCCACAAGGTTATCGACGGCGGCAAGGACGTGACCGAGACGGAAGGCACCGGCATCGTCCACACCGCCCCCGGGTGCGGGCAGATCGACTACGGCTGGGGCCGGGCCAACGGGCTGCCGCCGGTGGCCCCGATCGATGACGCCGGAACGTTCGTGGACGGGTTCGGGCCGCTCGAGGGGATGAACGCCGCCGACCCGGCCACGGCCGAGGTCGTGTTCGAGGAGTTGAAGAAGGCCGACCGGCTGTTCGCCACCGAACGGTACGTCCACCGCTACCCGCACTGCTGGCGGTGTAAGACGGAGCTGCTGTACCGCCTCGTGGACGAGTGGTTCATCAACATGGGGCCGCGGAACACCGAGGAGGGGTTTCGCGGCGACATCATGAAGGTGGTGGACCGGGTGACGTTCCTGCCGGAGTCGCTCAACGGCCGTGCCCGCGAGCGGGACTGGCTGTGGAACATGGGCGACTGGATGGTCTCGAAGAAGCGGTTCTGGGGGCTGACCCTGCCGATCTGGGTGGACGACCAGGACCCGACCGACTTCGAGGTGATCGGCAGCCGCGAGGAGTTGAAAGAGCGGGCGGTCGAGGGCTGGGAGGAGTTCGACGGCCACACCCCGCACCGGCCGTGGGTGGACAAGGTGAAGATCAAGAACCCGCGGACCGGAAACCTGATGAGCCGCATCCCGGACGTGGGGAACCCGTGGCTGGACGCGGGCATCGTGGCGTACAGCACGATGCCGGCCGACTGGCGGCCGGCCGACTTCATCACCGAGAGCTTCCCCGGCCAGTTCCGGAACTGGTTCTACGCGCTCCTGGCGAT
This sequence comes from Gemmataceae bacterium, assembly GCA_019747685.1. GTDB lineage: Bacteria > Planctomycetota > Planctomycetia > Gemmatales > Gemmataceae > Urbifossiella. The sequence goes on along the minus strand of JAIEQN010000607.1, from coordinate 3,912 downwards.
GAGCACGATGATGAGCGACGGGCAGGAGCCGCCGTTCAAGACGTTGCTCGGGCACGGGCTGGTGAAGGATCAGTTCGGCAAGGACATGCACAAGAGCGAGGGGAACTCGATCGAGTTCGTGGCCGCGGCCGACACCGGCGGGACGGTCCGGGACGCGAAGGGCAACCCGCAGCCGTTCGCCGCGATCGGGGCGGACGTGATGCGGTGGCTGTACTGCCGGCAGAACCCGGCCGGGAACGTCAACTTCGGCCCGGACCCGGCCGACGAGGTGCGGGCGCGCTTCATCCTGAAGCTGTGGAACTGCTACGGCTTCTTCTGCAACTACGCCGCCCTCGACGGGTTCGACCCTGGGTTGCCGCAAGTGCCGGCCTGCGAGCGGGCCGACATCGACCGGTGGCTCCTGTCCGACCTCCAGTTGCTCATCAAGACGGCCCGGGCGGCGTTCGAGCGGTACGACGTGATGGCCTTCTGCCTGGCGGCCGAGGAGTTCGTCGACGCCAAGCTGTCGAACTGGTACGTCCGCCGGAACCGGGACCGGTTCTGGAGCAAGACCGCCGAGTTGGACGAGGCCGGCCGGCGGGACAAGCGGGCCGCCTATCAGACGCTCCATACCGTGCTGCTCGACCTCTGCCGGCTCTGTGCCCCGGTCATCCCGTTCCTGACCGAGGTGATGTGGCGGAACCTGCGGGCCGGGGCCGGGGCCGAGTCGGTCCACCTGACCGACTACCCGGCGGCCGACGAGGAGTTGGTCGACGCCGGGCTGTCCGAGGAGATGGAGGCGGCCCGGGGGGTGGTGTCGCTCGGGCTGACGGCCCGGAACGCGGCCGGGGTCAACGTCCGCCGGCCGCTGGCCGGGCTGCGGGTCCGGCCGGCCGGGGACGCCGGCCGGCGGGCGGTCGATCGGTTCGCCGCCCTGATCGCCGACGAGCTGAACGTCAAGCAGGTGTCACTCGCCGAAGAACCCTTGCTCCGGCGGTCGGCGGCCCTCAACCCGAAGACCGCAAAGGCCCGGTTCAAGGGGAAGCCGGAGCCGGCGGCCGCGGCCCTGGCCGGGATGGACCCGGAGGCGGTCGCCGCCGACCTGGCGGCCGGGATGTTCGCCCTGCTCGGGGTGCCGCTGACGGCCGACGACGTGATCCTGACCGAGGCCGCCCCCGGGGGCTGGGCCGGGGCGTCCGACAAGGGGACGCAGGTGGCCATCGATACCCGCATTACGCCGGAGCTGCGGGCCGAGGGGCTGGCCCGGGACGTGGTCCGGTTCGTCCAGAACGCCCGCAAGGACGCCGGGCTGGACGTGGCCGACCGGATCGAGTTGTTCCTCGGCACCGACGCCGAGTTGCGGGCCGCGATCGACGCCCACTGGCCAACCATCGCCGCCGAGACCCAGGCCGTGCGGCGGCTCGACGCCCCGCCGGCCGACGGCTTCACCGCCGCCGTCGCCGTGGACGGCCGGCCCCTCACCATCGCCCTGCGGAAGGTGTGACCATGAGCGCGATCCTGACCCGGCCCCCGGCGGCCGCGACCGTCACCCCCGAGGTGACGCCGGAAGACTTGCTCCGGATGGGCGGCGAGGGGGACCGGTACGAGCTGATCGACGGCCATCTGGAGGAGCGGAACGTGAGCTTCCAGTCGAGCTACGTCGCCGGGGAGGTGTACGACGCGATCAAGCAGTTCATCAAGACCCGGAACCTCGGCTGGCTGTCGCCCGAGGGGACCGGCTACCAGTGCTTCCCGAAGGCCCCGAAGAAGGTCCGGCGGGCCGACGTGTCGTTCATCGCCCTCGCCCGGCTGACCGCCGCCCAGGCGACGGCCGACGGGTTCCTGACCGTCGCCCCGGACTTGGCCGTCGAGGTCAACTCCCCGAACGACACCGCCGACGAGGTGACGGAGAAGATCGAGGATTGGCTCGGGGCCGGGGTGCCGCTCGTCTGGGAGGTGGCCCCGAAGTCCCGGCTGGTCGTCTGCCACCGGCCGGACGGGAGCGTCACCCGCCGGGACGGCGACACCCTGACCGGCGACCCGGTGTTGCCCGGGTTCGCCGTCCCGGTCGCCGACCTGTTCCGGCTGCCGGTCGAACCGGCGGCCGGCTGAAGCCGGCCGCCCGGGAGCGTCACTTCTCCTCGCCCGGGGTCAGCGTCACCTCGACCCGCTCCCCGGGCCGGACCACCACCCGCTTCGTCGTCTTCTTCACCTGCCCGTCGACCAGGCCCTCGGCCGTCAGGGTGTACTCGTACTCCCGGCCGGCCTCCAGCACCGGCGTCTTGAACGTCCGGGTCGCCCCGGTGGCCGCGGCCGGCACCCCGTTGAACGCCAGCCGGGCGTCGGCCGGCAGGGTAATGACCACCGTGGCCTCACCGGACGTGGCGGCCGCCATGCCCATCCCGTGCCCGCCCCCGTTCGCCCCGGCCCCGTGGTGCGCCCCGTACTGGGGGCCGCCGACGTACCCGGGGTACGGCGGGTTCGGCTGGTTGTCCCCCAGCCCGGCGTAGTAGGCGTACCCGCCGCCGGCCATCCAGTTGGCGTACGGGCCGTCCTGGTAGCCGTAGTAGGCGAACCACGGGATCGGCCACTGGTAGTAGTACCGGTTGGCGTACCAGCCCGGCGGCCGGACGGCCGGGAAGGCGGCCAGGGTGGTGTGCGGCTGGGCCGGCCGGAACCCGTAGCTCCAGGCCGCCGCCGGGGTGGCCGAGGCGGCCGCCCCGGCGACGCCGAGGACGGCCAACATGAATGATTTCCGCATGGCGCAGCTCCCCAGGGGGTGTGGGCACCCGTCCCTGGGTCGCCGCCGGTTCGAGTCTCACACTCGACACTAACGGCCGGGGGCACCCGGTCAACCCCGGGTTGCTCGCCCGACGCGGCCGGGCCGGTCGATCCGGTGGGGGATGTGCCGGGCGGTTCCGGGGTAGCGGTCGGGAGGGTGATCGGTGGCGGGCCGGAAGCCTCGGCCCGGTGGCACAGGCCTCCCGGCCTGTGCTGCCGAATCCGCACAGGCCGGGAGGCCTGTGCCACCGGAACCGGCCGGTCAGAAGTCCCAGGCCAGGCGGGTGGCGAACCCGTGGACCAGCCCGTCCCCGGCGGGGTTGGCCGCGTCCCGGTCGGCCAGGAAGTAGTTCCACTGGACCTTCGAGTACGGGTTCAGGAACCAGTTCACCCCGAGGGTCATGTCGTTCACCCGGCCGCCGGTGATGCCCTTGTTGTTCAGGTCCAGGTAGGTGTACCGGGCGGTCAGTTGCCAGGCCCCGCAGCCGGTGAACCCGGCCCGGGTCCACTCGACCGGGCGGAGCGGCTTGACCCGGTCGAACACGGCCGTGTTCCGGTTGTACGCCCGGTGCTCGCCGGTCAGGAACAGGTGGGCCTCGGCGTAGTAGCTGTAGGAGTAGACCGTCCCGGACGGCCCCCGGCCGTTGGCGGACGCCGGCCGGGCGTCGTTCACCCAGCTCGCGTAGAACTCGGTCTGGACCGACAGCGGCCCGCACACGGCCACCAGCTCGGGGATGACCAGGTGCTGGCGGGCGGCCGGGAACAGCCCGGTGTCGGCCACCAGCGGGGCCACCCCGCTCGGGCTGTTCCGGGCGTCGAACCGGGACCGGAGCCGGGTCAGCCCGTCGTCGGTGTCCCGGCGGCTGGCCCCGACCCCGAGGTGGACCAGGTACTTCCCCTCGTCCTCGTACACCGGCAGGGCGGTCACCCGGCCGGCCAGCTCCAGCTCGTTCCGGCCGACCCCGAACCCGAACGGGTTGCGGGTGTACTTGTACAGCCCGACGCCCCACGTCCCCCGCTTGTCCAGGTAGGTGTCGAACGCCGACACCCCGGGCTCGAACCCGTTGTTGAAGTTCTCGGCGAAGGCGTCGAACCCGAGCGACCGCTCCAGGAAGTTGAGGAACCGGCTGCTGGTCAGGTGCTCGAACGAGT
>JAIEQN010000573.1 GCA_019747685.1 Gemmataceae bacterium | reverse complement strand
GCGGCGGTGGGCGGCCGCGGCGTTCGTGGCGGCCTGGGGGGTTGCCGCGGCGGCCTACGCCCTATCGGGCCCGCGGTCCGGCTCTGGCCCGGTGCCCCCGCCCCCGCCCCCGGCCGGGGTGATCGTCGGCCACCCCGACGCGGCCGCGGAGAGCCGGTGACGGTGGCACAGGCCTCCCGGCCTGTGCAAGGGCAACACAGGCCGGGAGGCCTGTGCCACCGAGACACCGGACATTTTCCGGTAACGCGCCGGCGGCCCGGCGGACATCATGGGGGTATGAACCGCCTCGCCGCCCTCGCCCGGACCGGGCTCGCCGCCACCGACGATCAACTCCTGGCCCGGTTCCTGGCGGACCGGGACGAGGCCGCGTTCGCCGAGCTGGTCCGCCGCTACGCCCCGGTCGTCTGGGGCACCTGCCGGCGGCTGTTGCCGAACTCGACCGACGCCGAGGACGCCTTCCAGGCCGCCTTCCTGGTCCTCGTCCGCCGGGCCCGGCGGGCCGCGGTCCACCCCGCCCTCGGGCCGTGGCTCTACCGGGTCGCGGTGCTGACCGCCCGGAACCTGGCCCGGGCCAACCGCCGCCGGCTGCCCGCCGCCCCGCTCCTCCACGACATCCCGGCCGCCGACCCCGCCGCGGCCCGCGCCGACGCCCGGCTCGACCTCGACGCCGCCCTGGGCAGCCTGTCCGACCGGCAGCGGTCGGCCGTCGTCCTCTGCCACCTCCAGGGCCTCAACCGCAAGGAGGCGGCCGACCGGCTCGGGTGCGCCGAGGGCACCCTGTCGGCGACCCTGGCCGCCGCCCTCAAGAAGCTCCGCGCCCGGCTCGCCGGCCGGGACCCGCTCGCCGTCCTGGCCGCGGCCGGGCTGACAGCCCCCGCCGGGCTGTCCGCCGCGACCGCCCGGATGGCCGCCGTCTACACGACATCCGCCCTGCCGACCGCCGGGGTCTCCCCGGCCGTCGCCGGGCTGACCGAAGGAGTCCTCCGCATGTTCTGGGTGAAGAAGCTGGCCCTGGCCGCCGGGCTGACGGCGGCAGCGGCCGGGCTGACGGTCGGGCTCGGGTCCGGGTTCGGGCTGGCCCGCCAGGACGGGGCGAAGGCCCCGCCGGGCGGGACGACGAGCGTGGTGAAGGATTCGGACGACATCGCCATCCGCCGGATGACCGAGGAGCTGCGGAAGCTGGAGGCCGACGAGGCGGCCAACAAGAAGCGGCAGGACGAGCTGCGGCAGGCCCGGACGAAGGCCGAGGTGCGGCGGCACGAGGCCCAGCAGGCGGAGGTCCGCAGGGCCGTGGGCAAGACCGCGTACTGGCAGATCGAACTGGCCGGGGACGGTTGGGGGGCGAACCCGCCCGGGGTCGGCGGGCACGCCGTCCGGATCGAGGAGTTCGACGCGGCCGGGAAGTCGATGGGCGGGTACACGGTCAGCCCGGACGCCCGGCTGCTCAAGCGGGTCCTGGCCGGCGGGCTGGCCGACCCGCAGGGGCCGCGGCAGGCGGTCCTCCGGCCGCAGGTCGGGCCGGTCCCGGCCCAGGTGGTCAACGCCGTCCTCCAGGCGTGCAAGGACGCCGGGCTGAAGGACGTGATCTACGTCCCGGTCGGGACCGCCTACCCGCCGCTGTTCGACGAGGCCAAGTTGGTCGCCGGGCTGGCGGCCAACGCCTACGGCCCGGGCACCTGGACCGGCCCGGTGACGCTCGACCTGTCCAAGTTCGGCGAGAAGACGATGGCCGTCCCGACCCCGATCCCGGACGGGAAGAAGTTCGCGGACGAGGTCCGCCCGTTCCTCAACGGCAACTTCGACGACCCGAACTTCGACCTCCCGAAGAAGCCGTAGCCGGCGGGGTCGGACCGGCCCACGGCCCGGGGAGGGGCCATGGTTTTCCCCCCTCCCTCACGGGAAGAGGGGAAAGACCGCGGCCCGCCCCATTCGCCGCCGGGACATCACCCCCGCTTGAACTTCGTTCCGGCGCCCGCCAGCTTGTACAGGGCCTCGGTCCGGGCGAACGCCGGGTCCTTCGCCCCTTCGAGGGTGAGCGTCACGCCCGGGGCAAGCAGCCCGAGGGCGTCGGGGATGTCCAGCACCCGCTGCACGCCCAAGAAGTGCGGCCCGTCCTTGTGGCTGGCCGGCGGGTCGACCAGCACCACCTCGTTGATCGGGACCTTGTCGTTCCAGGTCGGGACGAGCAAGGCGGCATACGCCCCGATCACCCCGGCCGGGCCCCGGCCGACCACCCGGACGGGCAGGCCGATACCGAAGCACGTCCCGATCGCTACGTCCCACACCCGGCCGGCGTCGGCCGTCTGACCGAGCAGGGCCAGCGACCGCTCGACGGTGTTCGGTGGACTTTTCCGGGACCACTTGTTCGGCCCACCGCCCCGCGGGTAAACCACAATCAGCGTGTCGTCCGGGTATCGGTTGCCCCAAAAGGCGGCTACTTTCGCGTGGTCGTCGTCTGGGTTGAGGACGACGAGCGTATTCTGTACTCCCGCTCGACCCCACCGGCTGTACACCGGGAACTCGATCCCCAACTCCGGGTGGACCTCACGGTAGGTAAACTCGGCCGGGGGCCGAAACGCCTCCGGAAGACGGGCTTCGGCCTCACGGCCGGACTTGATATCCATCGCCGTCGCCGGCGGCAGGTAGCGGAACACCTTCTCCGTGAGCTGCTTCACCAGCCCGGCCTTCCGGGCCGGGAAGTCCGTCGCGTCGGTCGGCGGCTTCACCGCGGCCGCCGGCACGAACACCTCGTCCACGGTCGCGTTGATCGCGTCCGCCGGCAGGTCCTTGTCCTCCGGGAACACCCGCAGCAGCTTCCCCTCGATCGGCTCGTACCTCGGCACGGCGACCGGCCCGGCGTCGCCCTGGAGGTGCCGGTTGAAGAACCCGAACGCGGCCGCCTTGAGGGCCGGACCGTCCTCGTGCCCGCCCGGCGTGACGAACTCGTCCACCAGCTCCGGCTTGCCGAGCAGGGCGTAGAGCCGCCGCAGCCGGGCGACGACCCGCCGGTTCCCGCCCATCGGGAAGATCGGGTCGGCGTCGCTGTTGGCGAACAGCAGCGGCTTCGGGGCGAACAGGGCCAGGATCGTCGCCCACTCCCAGCGGTACAGGTTGTAGGCGAACATGCAGTCGCAGTGGCCGTTGATCACCCGGCTCGAGACGTAGTCCTCCAGGTCGCTCATCCCGGACACGGGAACGGCGACCTGCACCCGGTCGTCGGCCGCGGCCGCCCAGACGGTCCCGGCCCCGCCGCCGGACCGGCCGGTGACGCCGATCCGGTCGGGATCGACCTCCGGCCGGGTGAGCAGGTAGTCGACGGCCCGGACGGCGTTCCAGTACTCGACCCCGGCCGGGGTGTACCCCCGGCTGTGCCACCACCACCGGCCGAGGGTGTACGTCCCGTGGTGCTTGCCCGCGACCTCGCCGAGCTGGAGGGTGTCGATGGCCAGGCAGACGTACCCGTTCGACGCGAACCACCGGGGGTGGTCCTGGTAGGCCGTCTTGTTCCCGTCCCGGCCCTTGTTCGCGTGGCCGCACAGGTAGAGGACCGCGGGGAGCTTCCGGGCCGGCCGGCGGGGCGGGTCGAGGTCCTCGGACCCCGGCGGCACCCGCCGCGGCCGCGGCCGGTACAGGTTGCCCGTCACGTACAGCCCGGGCCGGCTCTGGAAGTGCAACGTCTCGATCGTCACGCCGCCGGCCTCGCGGGTGCCGGTGACGGTCGCCTTCAGCGGCGTCTTCTCGGGCGGCGGGTCGAGGCCGAGCATGTCGAGGAACTGCCGCCGCAGCTCGGGCCGTTTCGCCTCCCACTCGGCCTTCGTCGTCGCCCCGGCCAGGACGTTCTTGCCGATCCGCTCGACCTCGGCGGCGAGGTACTTGTGAATCCGCTCGTCGGCGGGGGTGAGCTTCGGCTCGTCGGCGAGAACCGGCAGGCGGACGCGCCCGGAGGCGGCCAGGGCGGCGGACGCCCGGAGCAGGTCGCGGCGGGTCATGCTTGCCTCCGAGGGGGTGCCCGGATTGTCGGCGACGGGGGAGCGGGGTGCAAACAAAACCCGGGGCTGTCGCCCCGGGCTATCTTGTCACGGCCCTTCGGGCCTCCGGAGTTGGTCTCAGGGCCGAAGGCCCGACACATCGTAGCCCGGGGCGACAGCCCCGGGTTCGGATGCCGCTACTCCCCCGCCACCCGTTGTAGGTCGGCCCGCGTGCCTTCGTAGGTCTCGCTGAACGCCAGGACGGCCGGGTCGGGCGTTGCCCCGGCGGCGGAACACGCCTGCGAGTAGACCGCCGGCCACCAGTTCGCGTGGCTCGTCAGCCCCTGCTCCTTCACCGCCGCCCAGTTGCTCAGGATTTTCGACCACGCCGCGTCGCCGAAGTCGAGGGCCTTCTGCAACCCGCCGAACTCCGGCACGTACCACTGCCGGCCGATCTGCGAGTGCAGCACCTCGTCGGCCCAGTCGAAGTCCTGGAGGGTGGCCATCAAGGGGATGCCGCTGTCCCGGGCGACCTCCCATTCGTACCGCTTGCCGGTCTTGGGCATCAGCCCCTGCTCGATGAAGTACAGCACCCCGTGGCGTTCGAGCGGGGTGCACTCGGTGTTCAGCCGGTACGACCAGTTGAAGGTGACTTTCGCCTCCGTCCAGTCGACCCCGAGGGCGACGAACCCGACCTCGCCCATCATGGCGTGCCGGGCCTCGTCCCACACCTGCCGGCTCATGTCCCGGTAGTAGCCCCACGGCTGACCCGATCTTCCATTTCACGGCGAGTCTGGTGGGGGCCGAAATCCGGCTCGACGCCCCCGTGCCGGTCGAGCACATCAAGCGGATGCGGTCCGAAGGGGAGAGCGTCGAGGACATCGCCCGTCAGGTCGGCATCTCGCTCCGGATGGTGCGGCGGGTGCTCGGCACGCTCGATCCCCACCGGTGGGAGCGTATCGTTGAGGGGATCGAGCGAGAAGGGGGTAGCCGGGTTGTGAAAATCCGCAAGTGGAAGGCCGAGACGGGCAAGAGCGACACGACCTACTGGCGGACCCTGCGGCGGCTACGAGGGTCGGGAGGCTGAACCCGGCCGGGCCGAAGCGAGGGGCCTGCCGGGGGGGGGAGAGCGGGCCGCTCGGTGGGCCTGGGGATTTCAGTGCGGGCGTGACTCCCGCCTCGGACCCCGGGCTACTTGGCCGGCGGGCTTGGGCGGGGCGGCCGGCGGCGGGGGTAGCAGAACATCTCGCCGGTGAGCCGACCGTCCGGCCCGACCTCGAACTCCGTCCCCCCCGGCTCCCACCCCGCCCGGATGACCCGGTCGAACCCGCCGGGCTGGCACGCCCCGTCCGGCCCGACCGCCAACTCGTACTGCCGGAGGGGGGTGGCCTCGGGGGGCGGGACGAACCCCACGTCGGCCTCGATCTCCTCCCGGTGGGCGTACTCCCGCAGGTACTCGTCGAAGGTCGGGAGCGGGCCCTTCAGGGGCCACGGCTCGGCCCCGGTGGCGTGGTTCAGCCACATGAGCTTGTCGTGCCGCAGTTGGTCGGTCTCCTCATCGTTGATGTACCGGTCGTCGCAGTCGTGGAACGGGGCGGCCACGTCGGCGGGCAGCAGGAAGACGCGGACGCCGAGGTTGTCGGTCCAGATCAGGAGCGTGGTCATCCGGTGTTGTCTCCATGCGGAGGCCCGCGTTCCGGGCGAGTGTTCGGCCCGGTCGATCACGTTGCAACCGGGTTTGGTCACGCTAACCGGCCCGAGCAAATCGCGCAACCCAAATAATCAGAGAAACTCACACCCTATTTCGCTACTGTCTGATATGGCGTATAAGCGAGAAGACTATCTTTCACGCCATCCATCAAGGGTCATCGGGGGTGGGGAAGAGGACTTTCGGTGTCGGTCGCCTTCGTGGGCGGTGCCGTTCGTCGGCGTCTGGTGCAGGCCGACGCGGCGGGTCTAACGGCTCGACACCATCCGGTCGAGAAGGGGACGGCGGAATAGCCTGCGTTACGATTCGGCCTGAGATTTCAGGTGATTCGAGAAGAACTTGGGGGACCGCCGGCAAACCCGACACCGCCCAAAAAATCCGGAAAATCCGCACGACCTGCCGTTGACCGCGGGCGTGCGGTGGGAAATGATAACGCCAAGCTCTTCCCAATCGCCCACGCGGACCAGACGAAACTCGATACCGAGTCGTCAGTCGCTCTATTTGGTCGCCGCTCGATTTGATCGGTCCGGCCGTTCGTTCGCCCGTGCCCGGTTTCCGACCGCTCGCCCCGTCGTACTCGCCGTCCGACCGCCCCGGCCTCATCGCTCGACCGCGGCTGTACGCCCGCTGCGCCCAGACCCGGTTCCGCTCCCGACCCTCCCCGTCGCGGACGACCCCGATGCTGCGCACCGTCACCTCCCGCCTACCGGCCGCGTACACCCTGTTCTCCCGCCTGGCCGTCCTGTGGGACCGGCTGGTCGCCCCGGCCGTCCGGCCGCCCCGGAAGCCGGCTCGGCTCGGCCTGCTGCCGCTCGAAGACCGGGTCGTCCCCCAGGCCAACCCGGCGTTCGCGGTCGGTGCGGCCCCGGGCGAGCCGGCGGCCGTCCGGCTGTACGACCAGAGCGGCGGACTCCTCCGCACCGTTACCCGTTCGACCCGGCGTTCACCGGTGGGGTGCGGACCGCCCTGGCCGACCTGACGGGGGACCGGGTCAACGACCTGGTGGCCGCCCCCGGACCGGGCGGCGGGCCGATCGTGAGCGTGTTCGACGGGGCCACCGGGGACCCGGTCTCGACCTTCTACGCCACCGACGAGAGCTACCGGGGCGGGCTCAACGTGGCCGCCGGGGACGTGGGGAACGGGCTGTCCGGGGTGGCCGTCGGGCTGGACGCCGGGGCCGCCCCGGAGGTCCGGGTGTTCACCACCGCCGGCGACCTCCGCGGGGCCGTCACCGCCTACGAGCCGGAGTTATCCAGCGGGGTGCGGGTGGCCCTCGGGTACGGGCCGACCGGGAACGCCACCGTGTTCACCGCCCCCGGGGAGGGCGGCGGGCCGCGGGTGAAGGGGTTCGAGGTCCGGACCGGGGACGTGGTCGCCGACTTCCTGGCCTACGAGGCGGACTTCCGGGGCGGGGTGTACCTCTCGACCGGGGACCTGACCGGGGACGGGGTGAGCGAGGTCGTCACCGGAACCGGGGCCGGCGGCGGACCCCGGGTCCGGGCGTTCGGCGGGTCGTCCGGGCGGGTCCTGCGGGACTTCTTCGCCGCCGACCCGGCCGACCTGTCCGGGGTCCGGGTCGGGGTGGCCGGGGTCGGACCGGCCGCGGGAATCGTGACCGCGGCTCTGGCCGACGGCCGGGCCCGGGTGTGGGACCCGGCCGGGAACCCGTCGGACCGGCTGGCCGGGCTGGCGGCCGGGGCGTCGCTGGGCACCCCGGCCCCCGTCTCCCCGGTCAAGGTGTTCGACGAGTCCGGGGCCGCCCCCCGGGACCTCGGGGACCGCCAGTTCTTCGGGACCACCGCCCCGGACCTCGGGTCGGCCACCCCGGGCGTCCTGTCCGAGGGGGCGGGGGACCCGGGCGGGGCCGACGCCTTCTCGGCGTTCCCGGTGAGGTACGGCGACGGGGTCGTCCAGTACGCCGAGACGGACCTGTCGTCCGGCGGGTTCGGGGCCGACTGGGGCGTCACCCGGAGCTGGACCAACGAGTCCGTCTACTCCCAGGGGCAGAACGTCGGCCGGGGGTGGGTGATCGGCCAGACCCCGTCGCTGCTCCGGCAGACCGGGATGGCCGGGGAGACCCTGACCGCGGTGGCGTCCGGGACCGACCTGCGGTACTTCGACAAGCCGACCGGGTCGTCCACCTACACCGCTCGGTCCGGGGCCCTGGACGCCCTCGTCTACGACTCCACCGCCGGGCAGTTCGTCCTCACCGACCCGACCGGCCAAGTTATCCGGTTCTGGGACTTCAACTCGTCCCGCCCGGGCCAGCAGCAGGGGCGGTTCGTCAGCCTGACCGACCCGGCCGGGAACGTCACCGAGGTGACGGCCGAGCAGTCCGACGGGCGGGCGTCGGAGGTCCAGCGGTCGGCCACCGTCGGAGGCACGACGACCACCGAGTCCTACCTGTTCACCTTCGTGGCCAGCGGGGCGAACGCCGGCCTCATCTCCTCGATCACCCAGCGGCGGAAGGTCGGGGCCGGGTCCTGGGCCACCGTCCGGTCGGTCGAGTACGCCTACTACACCACCGGGGACGCGAGCGGGAACAGCAAGGACCTGAAGACGGCGACGGTCAAGGACCCGGCCGGGACCGTCCTGGATGTCAGCCTCTACCGGTACTACACGGCCGGCGGGGCGGGCGGGTACACGAGCGGGCTGAAGTACGCCCTCGGGCCGGCCGCCTACGCCCGGGCGGTGGGCGCGGGGGTGACGCCGGAGACGGCCACCGACTCGGCCCTGAGCCCCTACGCCGACCACTACTTCGAGTACAACGACAGCTTCCGGGTGACGAAGGAGACGGCGGCCGGGGCCGGCGGGGACGCCACCGGCGGGCGGGGTACGTTCACCTACGCCTACGCCTACAACGACGCCGTCGTGGTCCAGATCGGCAGCCCCGGGAACTACAACGCCTGGACGGTGGCGACGACCGAGACGCTGCCCGGCGGGCACGCCCGGGTGGTGTACACGAACGCGGCCAAGCAGGTCATGCTGTCGGCCTTCACCGACGCCGGGACCGGGCTGACCCGGCGGTCGTTCTACCGGTACGACACGGCCGGCCGGCAGACCCTGGCGGCCGCCCCGTCGGCCGTCACCGGGTTCAGCACCGCGACCGACGACCTGGTCGGGTACTCGGGGTCGAACGCCACCTACCTGAGCGATTCCGCCGGGCTGGTGACGGCCTACGCCTACGGGTCCTCCACCACGGCGACCACGACGACCGCCGGGGACGCCGCCGGGCGGCTGAAGACGACCAGCCTGAAGCGGGGGGAGACCGGGACGGCCGTGCCCCAACAAGACCTGTCGTACATCAAGCGGACGGTCGGGACCCGGGACTTCTTCTTCACCGCCGCTTCGACCGTGTACCGGAACGACAACGGGACCGGCGGGGAGACGACGGCCACCGCCTACACCTGGCAGGGGACGACGGCCGAGCCGGCGTCGGTCACGACCACCCTCCCGGCCGTCACCACCGGCCGCAACGGGTCCGGGACGGCGGACGCCGCCACCACCGTGTTCGACTCCTACGGCCGTCCGGTGTGGGCCAAGGACGGCGGCGGGTTCATTCGTTACACCGAGTACGACGCGGCCACCGGGGCGGTGACGAAGGCCATCGCCGACGTGGACACGGCCCAGACCGGGACGTTCTCCAACCTGCCGTCGGGCTGGACCACCCCGACCGGGGGCGGGCTGCACCTGACCACCGCCACCGAGGTGGACGCCCTCGGGCGGGCGACCAAGACGACGGCCCCGAACGGGCGGATCGACTACGCGGTGTACAACGACCCGGCCCGGGAGGTCCGCTCCTACCCCGGGTGGACCGGGACGACGACCACCGGCCCCACCACCGTCGCCCGGGACGACCGGGGCCGGGCGTACACCGAAACGCTCACCATGTCGGCGACCCCGGCCGTCAGCGGCGGGAAGCCGACCGGGGCCGAGACCGTCGGGTCGGTCCAGTCGCTCGCCCGGACCGGGGTGAACGCGGCCGGCCAGCCGATCTCGGCCGACGCCTACTTCAACCTGTCCGGGCTGACCTACTCCACGTCGGCTACGCTCGGCACCGAGGGCACCCACTTCCACCGGACCGAGACCGGGTACGACGCCCAGGGCCGGGCGGCCCGGACCCTGTCGGCCCAGGACACGGTGTACCGGACGGTGTTCGACGGGGAGGCCCGGGCCGTGAGCGAGTGGGTCGGGACGGACGACACCCCGACCTCGGGCTCGTGGTCCCCCTCCAACACGACCGGCACGGACCTGGTGAAGGTCCGGGAGTGGGAGTACGACGGCGGGGCGGCCGGGAACGGGAACCCGACCAAACGGACCGAGTACCCCGGGCTGTCCGGGGCCGCCCGGGTCACGCAGACGTGGTACGACTGGCGGGACCGGGCGGTGGCGACGAAGGCCGGGGTTCAGACGACCGAGGCGACCGACGTGAACCGGCCGCTCATCTACCGGGACCTGGACAACCGCGGGCGGGCCACCCTGACCCGGGTGTTCGACGGCGACACCGTCACCCTGACCACGACCAGCGGGGTGCCGGTCGCCCCGTCGTCCGGGCTGGTGGCTCAAGCTGGGACCAATTACGACGAGTTAGGCCGGGTCTACCGGGCAGAGGTGTACAGCGTCTCCGGCGGGGCCGCGGGCACCGGCACCCTGAAGACGGACGCCTGGTATGACGGCCGCGGGAACGTGGTCAAGACGGCGGCCCCGGGCGGGCTGGTGACGAAGTGGGCCTACGACGGGGCCGGTCGGCTGGCCGTGATGTACACCACCGACGGGGGCGGGGATAGTGGATATGGGGACGCCGACGACGTGACCGGGGATGCGGTACTGGAACAGGTCGGGACGACCTACGACGCCAGCGGGAACGTGCTGCTGACCACCACCCGGGAGCGGTTCCACGACGAGACGGCGACCGGCGTTCTGGGGGACACCACGACCGCCCCGAAGGCCCGGGTGAGCTACGCCGCGACATATTACGACCTGGCCGACCGCGTCATCGCCGCGGTGGACGTGGGGACCAACGGCGGGACCGCCTGGACCCGCCCAGGGACGGCCCCGGCCCGCTCGGACACCGTGCTCGTCACCTCCACCGCTTACGACCCGGCCGGGCGCCCGCAGGACGTAACCGACCCGAAGGGCCTCGTCACCCGGACGACCTACGACGCCCTCGGACGGACCACCAAGACCGTCCAGAACTACGTCGATGGGGTGGTGTCGGACGCCGACGACATCACCACCGAGTACGCCTACAACGGGGCTGGGCGGACCTCGCTGACGGTCCGGCTGACCGGCGGCGGGGTGCAGACGACCGCCTGGGTGTACGGGGTCACGACGGCCGCCAGCGGGCTGGCCTCGAACGACGTGGTCGGCAAGACCCAGTGGCCGGACCCGTCCACCGGGGCCGCGTCCGCGTCCCAGCAGGAGACGGTCACGGTCAACGCCCTCGGCCAGACCGCGACCGCCACCGACCGGAACGGGACCGTCCACACACTCTCCTACGACGTGCTGGGGCGGCCGACGGCGGACGCGGTCACGACACTGGGGAGCGGGGTGGACGGGTCCGTCCGGCGCACGGAGACGGCCTACGACGGGCAGGGCAACCCGTACCGGATCACCGCCTACAACGCGGCGTCGGCCGGGTCGGTGGTGAACGAGGTCAAGCGGGACTACAACGGCCTGGGGCAGTTGACGGCCGACTGGCAGTCCCACAGCGGGGCCGTCACCGGCTCGACGCCGAAGGTCGGGTACGCCTACTCTGAGATGAGCGGCGGAGCCAACCACAGCCGGCCGACCTCCGTGACCTACCCGTCCGGGTACGTGCTGACCAGCAACTACGCCACCGGGCTGGGCGACGCCATCAGCCGGCTGTCCTCACTCAGCGACTCCACCGGGACGGTCGAGAGCTACGACCACCTCGGACTGGATAGTGTGGTCCGGCGGGGGCACTCTCAGCCGGGAGTGGACCTGACCTACATCAAGCAGGGGGCGGAGCCGACCGGGGACGCCGGCGACCAGTACACCGGCCTCGACCGGTTTGGCCGGGAGGTCGATCAGCGGTGGATCAAGACCAGCAGCGGCACCGCGACGGACCGCTTCCAATACGGGTACGACCGGGACGCGAACCGAATCTACCGGGACAACCTGGTCAACACGGCCTTCGGGGAGTTGTACGGGTACGACGGGACCGGGCAGGTGACGAGCTTCGCCCGGGGCACTCTGAACGCCGGCAAGACGGCCATCTCGGGGACGGCCAGCCGGACCCAGACGTGGGACTACGACGCGGCCGGCAACTGGGACTCGGTGACGACGAACGGCACCGCCCAGACCCGGACGGCCAACAAGCAGAACGAGATCACCGCCATCAGCGGGGCCACCACGCCGACGTTCGACGCCAACGGCAATATGACCAAGGACGAGACGGGCAAGCAGTACGTGTACGACGCCTGGAACCGGCTGGTGGCGGTCAAGGACTCCGGCGGCACGACCCTGGAGACCCTGGCCTACGATGGGCTCGGCCGGCGAGTGTCGGCTACGGCCGGCGGGACGACGACCGACCTGTATTCCTCCACCAACTGGCAGGTGTTGGAGGAAAAGGTCGGGTCGAATACCGCGGTCCGGTGGGTGTGGTCCCCGGTGTATGTAGATGCAGGAGTCCTGCGCGACCGGGACACGGACGCCAACGGCACCCTGGACGAGCGGCTGTGGGCACAGCAAGATGCCAACTGGAACGTCACCGCCCTGGTGAACGGGTCGGGAGCCGTGGTCGAGCGGTACGCCTACGACCCGTTCGGGGCCCGGACCGTGTTCGACAGCAGCTACGTGGTTCGGAGTGGCGGAACACTGTACGCCAACCCGGTCGGGTTCCAGGGGCTCCGGCAGGACGGTCCGAGCGGGCTGCTCGAAGCCGACCGCCGGTGGTACAGCCCTACCCTCGGCCGATGGACCACTCTGGACCCGATCCGGTACGCGGCCGGGGACGCCAACCTCTACCGGGCGATGGG
The DNA here is from genome assembly GCA_019747685.1 of Gemmataceae bacterium. Taxonomy (GTDB): domain Bacteria; phylum Planctomycetota; class Planctomycetia; order Gemmatales; family Gemmataceae; genus Urbifossiella. The sequence goes on along the minus strand of JAIEQN010000573.1, from coordinate 2,131 downwards.
AAACAACTCGGTACTGCACACCGATCCCAGCGGTGAGGAGTGGAGTTGGTGGGGGACGGGCGCAGGGGCGACGGCGGGGGCCATCGGCGTCGGCGTGCTTTTTGTCATATCCGGGCCTCCAGGCTGGGTGACGGGAGGGGCCATAATCATCGGTGGGGGCGTGACCGGCGGGATCGCTGGTAGTATCGTCGGGGGCCCGCCGGTACGTCAGGCCGGGGTCGGATTCGGAATGGGAGGGATGACCACGATCCTCGGTGTCTACATGATAGCAATTGCGATCTGAGCGATGCTCAGTGGTTCTGACAAGCCGTCCTGCATCAATCTTACTGAGCAGACGAGCACTAGTCTATATCAGGGTCTCGTACAACAGCGTCTCTCGCATCCGCCACCGGCGGGGGAAGGGGGGGGGACGGTCATTCATCCAAAAAGGTCTTGAGCTACGATTGTCAGCATGTGGTCGACACGACTTCTTCTTACGAGAGGCTGCTCTATCGAAGACATCCGGTCTACCGGCGGACCCTGTAGGCGAGTGCCCGGAGGCTGGTTTGGCGTTGAGCGTGTTGTCCTTGCGGGCGGCCAGGGCCGACCCGGTCGTCCGCTTCAGCCCGCTCCTGGAGGACTCCGCCTGCCACCCCTTCCCGTCGGCCCTCGGGACCGCCGCCGTCCGGGACCGAAAGCGCCCGCCGATCGCCCCGTCCTTCCGCTTGACCACCGCCGGGATGTAGCTGCGTACCCTCCAGACTCGGTATCAGGACTCGTGGACCCGCTCGGCGTCGTACCCCCTGTCCGCGAACAGCCGCTTCGGCCGGGCTTTGGCACTCGCCTTATCAAGCAGCTCGGTCGCCTCGCTGGTGTCGTACCGGGGGCCGCGGTTGACCACCACCCCGAGCGGGAGCAGGCACCCGCAGATCACGACCAGCGACAGCTTCACGTACCCCTTGTGCGGGCGCCGCGGCGGGCGGGATATTCCGTGCCGGCGTTGGACAGCTCCATCCTGGTGGCGTCCATCGCCACGTCCTCGACCACCGGGCCGACCCGGTCGAGAAAACGCCCGAGCACTCTGTCCACCAGGTCCGGGGTTCGGCCCGGTCGGCGAACCGGTGGAGCGTCGAGTAGTCCGGCACCCGGGTCAGGCCCAACCCCGCCGCCGCTTGCCCTGCGGGCGAGTTGCCCTATAATCACCAACGTACTGCTTGCGGACTCGTAATGCACGACTATGCCGAGAAACTAAGGATATAACACGCTTCACAATATAACAATCAATATGTAACATGAAGATCTACCTTGTAATCAATTGTCCAAAAGTATTTGTTCTATTTGGATGGGACAAGTACGATCTATATATTAATAATTCATACTTAGATACTTCTAGTTATTCACGTGGATTAGATGCCAGCACTTTGGTCGAGAATGGAATAATTAATATCAAAATCAAAAGAAAGTTAACAAACATTACAATATGCAATTATAATTTTGAATTTGAACAATCTGGATTATATTTGATTCGCATAGTGTATAATACATGGTTTGGATATTGGAAATTAGGATTAGTTACACAGCTAGCTTAATAAAGTATTACAAAAATGAAATAATGTTTTATACCATAGTTTGTTTGATATATTATGTAATAATTATTAGCGTTGGTGCGATTGCATATATGACGACTTATCATTTTGTGGGGGAATTGGCTCGTCCAGTCTGTTGACCGGCTCTGCCGCCACTGAGATGAGTCGGACGGACGATCCCGCGACGCCCTCCATGTCACACCTGCGAGTTAGGGACCGGTCCGTCCGGGTCTTTGTACGTCGGGATGTCAGTCAGCCAGCCGCCGTGCTGGCGGTCGATATACTTCTCCGTGTACCGCTGCTTCGTCTCCTCCAGTGTCTTGCAAGCCCCGACGAACTCCCGGCGCCCGGGCACCAGTAGCACGTACACGTCCCAGACCTTCGTGACCGGCTGGTAGACCACCCCACGCGCCGTCTTGAAGTCCCGAGGTAGGGAGGGGTTAGCCCGCATGTGCCTGGCCATCGCCACGTTCTACCGCTCGGCCTCAGCCTAGTCGGTCATCACTTTTGAGGTGCGGGGTAGAGTCGCCGGCGCTTGACCCGGGCGTCGGCGGTCGTGAACCGCC
>JAIEQN010000098.1 GCA_019747685.1 Gemmataceae bacterium | reverse complement strand
CCGGCCGCACGGGCCAGGCCGACAACACCACCCCGCCGGTAGCAGCCGGCGAGGCGGGCGGCCGCGGCCCGGCCGATGGCCGGCGACCGCCGCCACAGCGGCGCTCGGACGATGTCATGCCGGTCGGGCGTCCGCAACGCGAACGGGTCCGTGATGGCGCCGAGTCTAGCTCGCCGGGCGGTTGCCACGTCCGGCGAGCCGGCCGGGTCGATCAGCTCGATCAGCCGGAGTGTCAGGGCCTTCCGCTGCTCGGAGAAGGCGTCGAACCGTGCGGCGTCCGCGGCCAGCGCGGCGGGGTCGGCGGACTCGTAAACCCGCCCGGCGGTCGGATGTGTTACCGCGTTCTGGTGCTCGAAGATGACATCCGGCAGGTACACACTCCGTCGTACCCCTAACACGGCCAGCATGTTGAATGTGTCTTCGATGTGGTCGTCGATGCGGTAGCTCGCATAGCCTGTCGGGCAGATGCCGCCGGCCAGTATACAGAACCGCCGTGGGACGAGCGGGAACGTACACAGGTAGTCCCGCATCAAGGTGTCGTTGACGTGGACGAGGGCGACACCGTCTGGGAAGCGGCGGAGCTGACGTAACGCGACGCGGTCCCAGCCGCGGGTGCGGATGACCACGTCGTCGTTCAACAACATGACGTGGTCGCCGGTCGACGCGGCGTAGCCGGCCGCGTTCAGCGTCCCCATCGTCCGGCCGGGCGGCCCGGAAATCGTCCGGACCACCAGGTCCGGGTTGCGAACACCATGACTCGACGGATCGTCGTCGTCCACCACCAGCACGACCTCGACCTCGGCCGGCCGGGCGGCGGTGGCGGCGACGCTGGCCAGGAGCCGCCGGAGCTGGGCCGGCCGGCCCCGGGTCGGGACGATCAGCGAGAAGGTCGGCCGGCTCATTTCACATCACCCCCGGTCGGCGTTGACCGCCGGCCAGGCTGGAGTTTACACTCCCCCGCTCACAGTCCACAACCGGAGTCGGTCATGGCGGAACGGGTGCTCGTCACCGGCGGTCTCGGGTACATCGGCTCGATCTTGTGCGAGCACCTGCTCGCCGCCGGGTACGAGGTCACGGCCCTCGACAACCTGATGTACGGGGCCGGACAACAGGGCCTGTTCCACCTGTGCGCGAACCCGGGGTTCGACTTCATTAAGGGCGACGTGCGGGACGAGTCGGTGATGCGGACGGCCCTTAAGTCGGCCGACGCGGTCGTCCACTTGGCGGCGGTCGTCGGGGCGGCCGCCTGCGACCGCGACCCGGCCCTGGCCACCTCGGTGAACCTGGAGTCGGTCCGGCTCTTGAACCGCCTCCGCAGCCCGCGACAGCTCGTCGTCTATCCGAACACCAACAGCGGGTACGGAGCCACGTCCGGGCTGGCCTTCTGCACCGAGGAAACGCCGCTGGAGCCGATTTCCCTGTACGGCCGGACGAAGGTGGACGCCGAGCGGGAATTGCTCGGGTCGCCGAACGCCGTCGCCTTCCGGCTGGCCACGGTGTTCGGGTTCTCCCCCCGGATGCGGCTCGACCTGCTGGTGAATCACTTCGCCTACGCCGCCGTGAAGGACGGCTATTTGGTGTTATTCGAGAAGGACTTCAAGCGGAATTTCGTCCACGTCCGGGACGTGGCCGACGCCATGATGTACGCCATCACCAACTCGCCGCGGATGGTTGGGAACGTGTACAATTTCGGGCTCGACTCCGCCAACCTGTCGAAGGAGGAGTTGGCCCTGGCGGTGAAGCGACACGTCCCGAACTTCTACCTCCACTTCGCCCCGATCGGGCAGGACCCCGACAAGCGGAACTACGTCGTCTCGAGCGCCAGACTGAAGGCCGCCGGGTTCGAGGCCAGGCGGTCGCTGGACGACGGCATCCGTGAGTTGATCAAGGGCTACCGGATGGAGGGGCGGCCGCTGTTCAAGAACGCCGGCTGACCGCCCGGGCCAGCCGCTTCAGGCCGCGGGCGGCCGCCGGGAACCGGCCGACCGCGGCGTGCAGCCGGTCGGCCAGCCGGTAACGGAGGCAACGGTTCTGGTCGCGGAGCCGCTCGACCTCCTGCTGGAAGCCGAGAAGGGCGGACCACAGGATGGCCGCTTCGCCGGGCGGGAGGGTGTCGGCCCGCTCGAGCTGCCGCAGCACCCGCTGGTGGTTGGCGAACCAGTTGGTCACGCGGGAGAAGCCGTCGCCCCGGTGGCGGTACAGGAACAGGTGGTCCGGGACGACGCCGACCCGCCGGCCGGCGCCGGCCAGCTTGACGAAGACCTCCCAGTCCTCGCAGGACGTGCCGCGGTCGGTCTCGTACCCCCCGACCGCCCGCAGGTCCGTGGTTCGGAAGATGGCGTTGGCGTCGCCGTAGACGTTGCGGATCGCGGCCAGGGTGTGCGGCCCGCCGGTCGGCCGGCCGGCGTACAGATGACGGCCGTCGTCGTTGAAGGCGATGTAATAACACGTCATCGCGGCGAGATCGGGGTTCCGTTGGAAGGCGTCAACGAACCGTTCCACCATCTCCGGGCGGGCGATGTTGTCCGCGTCGACCGGGATGAACAAATCGCCCCGGGCCTCGGTGAGACAGCGGTTGCGGGCCGCCCCGATCCCGGCGTTCGGCTGGCGGATGAACCGATACGATGGGTGCTCGGCTTCGAGCCGGTCGAACACTACGCGGGAGTGCAGGTCGGTAGACCCATCATCGATGATGACGACATCGAGGAGGGCGTAGGTCTGGGCGGCGATCGCCCGGAGCGTGTCCGGCAGGTAGGCGCCAAGGTTGTGGTAGGCGATGCCGATCGTCACCAGGGGCCGGGCCGTGGCGTTGGGCACTGGGGCGGGCCGTTCCCGCCAGCCGAGCCGGCGGACGTACTCGGTGACGGCCGGGTCGGGGGTGATGCGGGCGTCCGCGTACTCGAAGGAGAACTGCTCGGCGTGGTCGCGCTCCAACTCGGCGATGTCGGCCGGCCAGCGCTCGGCGGCCTCGCGGCGGCGACGGCTGGTGTCGTCGAGCCGGGCCACGAGCGGCGCGTCGGCGAACGCCAGCCCGGCCCGCTTGGCCTGAACGACCCGGAACCCGAGACCACCGAGGACGGCGAACTCGATGAGGTCGAACCGGTGCTCGGCGTGTAACCGTTCGAGGGCGAGCCGCACCCGGTCCGAATCGTCGGCGTGCGACGGTTCGTACAGGTTCGGCACCCGGAAATCGGCCGGCGGGTCGAAGTCGGCGGGTCGGTGGACGCGGACGCCGGCCGAAGCCGGGTGTAGGTCGTCGGTGGTGAGGAGGTGGACGGTCCAACCGCGGCGGAGGTAATCGGCAGCTACGCCGACACCGCCGCCGACGAGGCAGACGGAACCCGGTCCCCGCATTCCCGCCGGATGCGCTGGAAGCACGACAACGCCTCCTGGATGACTTCGTCGGTGTTGAAATACCGATACTGGGCCAGCCGGCCGCAGAAGTGGACCCGCCGGCGGGTCGTCTCGCGGTCGGCGAGGTCGCGGTAGCGGTTGTACATCGCCGCCGAATCGGCCGCGGGGACGGGATAATACGGGTCGCCGGCGGCGGTCGGGGTTTCGTAACTGACGACGGTGTGAGGGTGAGTCTGGCCGGTGACGTGTTTGATTTCTACGGACCGCGTGTACCGGAAGTCGTTCGGGTAGTTGATCTGGACGCAGGGCTGAACGAACCGGGTGTGATGTGGCACGAGATCGAACCGGAGGGAGCGGTACGGGAGCGGCCCGAACCGGCGGCCGAAGTAGTCGTCCACCGGGCCGGTGTAGACGGTCGCCCGGCGGGGGCGGACGAGGTTTTGGACTTCGCGGAATGGGCAATCGAGGACGACCCGAATCTTGCGGTGCCGGAGCATCCGGCGGAACAGGGCGGTGAACCCGGCCCGGGGCATCACCTGGTAGCGGTGGCCGACGTAGCGGTGGTCCCGGTCGAGCCGGACCGGGATGCGGCCGCAGACGCCCGGGGCCAGCTCCCGCGGGTGCCGCCCCCACTGCTTGCGGGTGTAGTTGAGGTAGAACGCCTCGTACAACTCCCGCCCGACCCGGCCGCGGACGAACTCCTCCGAGTTCGCCGGGGCGGGGAACACCTCCCGGCGTGAGTCTAACAGCCGTTCGGCCGCCGCCGGGTCGAGGTCCACCCCGAAATACCGTTCGATGGTTGTGAGGTTGATGGGGAACGGGTACAACCGGCCGCCGACGGAACTTCGGACTTCGTAGGTCGCCGGTACCCAATCGGTGAAGCGGGAGAGGTAGGCGAGCAGGTCGGCGTCGTTCGTCCGGAAGTAGTGCGGGCCGTAGTTGTGGACCATCACCCCGGACGAATGGAATGAATCGTAACAATTGCCGGCGACGTGGTTCCGTTGGTCGATGACCAAGACCTTCCAGCCGAGGACCGACGCCGCCCGCTCGGCGACCACGCACCCGGCCGGGCCGGCCCCGCACACCAAGAGGTCCACGTCGTCGAGCATGGGGTCCGTCCCGCCCGTCCGAAGGCGGACAGGCTACCCGGCCGCCCGCCGGGGTGTCAACGCCGGGTCGAAAAACGCCACGGCGGCGGCGAATGACTCCGGGGTGCCGATGTCGATGAACCGGCCGCCGGGGTAGCCGGTTACGTCGCCGGCCGCGACCCACCCGGGCAGTACGTCCCGCTCCCACGACAGCGGGCGATCGGCCGGCAGGTCGGTCAGACGGCCCCGGGGGAAGAGGTAGACGCCGGCATTGACCCGGCCCGGCCCGGCTCCGGCCGCCTTTTCGGCGAACCCCCGGACCAGCCTATCCGGCCCGACCTCCACCCGGCCGTAGCGTGAAGTGTCGTCCACTTCGGCGAGAACCATTCCGACACCCGGCACGTTGCGGGCGAGCGTCGCCGGGTCGAAGTCGCAGTAAGAGTCGCCGTTGAGGAGCAGGATTCGCTCACGGTCGAAGTGCGGCAGGGCGTGGCGGATGGCCCCGCCGGTGCCGAGCGGGTGCGGCTCGGCCGAGTAGCGAATCCGGACATCGCGGTAGTGGTCGCCGAACGCGGCACGGACCTGATCGGCCGCGTAGCCGACGAGCAACACCACGTCGTCAACGCCACCGGCCGATAGTTGGTCGAGGAGGTGGGCCAGGAACGGCCGGCCGGCGACCGGGGCCAGCACCTTCGGGCGGTCCGCGACGACCGACCGCAGCCGGGTCCCCAGCCCGCCGGCCAGGATGGCCGCCGTGATCCCGTCGAGCGCCCGTGCCATGCCGGCCATCATCCCCCGGGCCGGCCCGGGCGTCTACCCGAACCGGCCGGCGGCGGTCACGGCTTGGTGAATCCGGTCGGCGTCGCGGGGTTGCGGCCCTGAAGCTGGGCGAGCTGGGCCTGGGCGGCAGCCGCCTGCCGGCTGTTGGGGACGAGCTTCATCACCTTGTCCAGGCAGGCCGTCGCCTCCGCCGCCTGCCCCTTCTTCGTCCAGGACTCGGCCAGCGTCAGGTACATGGCCGCGGTCCGCTCGTTCATCTGCTCGCAGGCGGTGGCCAATCGGTCCGGGTTCCCCTTGATCTCGGCGGCGAGGGCCGCCCCGTCCTTCCCTTCCGGCCGGTCGGCGAACGCGGCGGCGAGGTGGTCGCACCGCTGGAGGCAGTCGTAGTACCGGCCCGCCCGGAACTCCTCCCGGGCCAAAGCCAACAGGTCGCGGGCCTGCCGGGCCTTCTGCCGCTCGGCGGTCTCCGGCTTGTCGGCCAGCCCCGCCATCCGCGTCGCGGCGTTGGCCGCCGCCTGGGTGCCGGCGTAGGTCTTCATCAGCTCGGCCAGGGTGTCCATCGCCTCGGGGGTGAAGCCCTTCTCCTCCAGTTCGCGTGCCCGGACGAGCCGGCCGGCGGCCTGCCGCTCGACCCCCTCCAGCACTTCCCGGGCCTTCGCCCCGACCGGCCGGTCCTCCGCGTCCTTGATGACCCCCCGCAGCAGCGACACCGCCCGCGGGTAGTCGCCGGCCCCGATCGCCTTGCCGGCCTCCTGGTAGTCCCGGGCCATCCAGTCGGCGGTGGCCGCGGCGTTGGCCGCCCGCTTCAGGTGCTCGGCGAACCGGTCGGCCTCCAGGTAGCCCTCGATGAAGGCGTGAATCTTCCCGTCGGCCCCGGCCAGCACGGTCGTCGGGTAGACCTGGACCTTCAGGGCCTTCGCCAGTTCGGGGTTAGCTCGGGCGTCGAGCTTGAGCGGGATGAAGCCGCTGGCGACGGCGGCCGACACGGCCGGGTCCCGTAGGGTGGTGGCGTCGAGCTTCTTGCAGTAGAAGCACTGCTCGGTGCCGACCACGACCATCAGCGGCAGGCCCTTGTCCTGGGCCTCCCGGCGGGCCGCGTTGTAGTCGGTCCGCCAGGCGAACGGGGCCGGGTCGGCGGCCCGCCCGGGCGGGGCGGTCAGCCCGACGGCCGCCACCACCAGAGCCGGGACGCGGCCGGCCGGCCGGGTCGAGAGTCCGAGCATGCGAGGTCCCCTGGTGCGGGCGCGGTGGTGCGGGTCTAGGAACGCGGGTGGGCGAGCTTATACGTGTCGTGCAGCCGCCGGGTGGACACGTGGGTGTACACCTGGGTGGTGTGCAGGCTCTTGTGGCCGAGCAGTTCCTGCACCCCGCGGAGGTCGGCCCCGGCGTCGAGCAGGTGGGTGGCGAAGCTGTGCCGCAGGGTGTGCGGGGTTGTCCGCGGGTCGAGGCCGGCCCGCCGCAGGTGCTTGACCAACAGCCGGCCGACGCTCCGGGTGGTCAGCCGGCCGCCGTCCCGGTTCAGGAAGACGGCCGAGCCGTCCTTGCCCGTCCGGGCCAGCAACTTCGACCGGTCTGGTAGCCAGGCGGTGACGGCGGCCACCGCCGCCGGCCCGAGTAGGGCCAGCCGCTCCTTCTTCCCCTTCCCCCGGACGATCACCACGCCGTCGGTCAAGTCGGCGTCGGCGAGGTCGAAGCCGACCAGCTCGCTCACCCGGACGCCGGCCGAATACAGCGTCTCCAGGATGGCCCGGTCCCGCCGGCCGTCCCACGCCGACAGCGGCGGGGCGGCCAGCAGCTTCTGCACGTCGGCCAGGGTCAGGAAGTGGGGCAACTTCTGGTCGAGCCGCGGCCCCCTCAGGTCGGCCGCCGGGTTCTTGGCCAGCACCCCCTGGCGGCAGAGGAACTTGCCGAACGACCGGACGGCCGCCAGCCGCCGGGCCACCGTCGCCTTGGAGTAGCCCTGTTCGTGGAGCCAGGCGAGGAACGCCCGCAACAGCCGGGTCGTCCACTCGGCCGGGGCGACGCCCCCCTTCCCGAGCCGGTCGCGGGCGAACGCGAGTGCCTGGTGCAAGTCCTCGCGGTAGGACTTGACCGTCTTATCGGAGGCGTTCTTTTCCAGGCCGAGGTGGGTCAGGAACTCGGCCAGCCCTTGTTCGAGCGTCAAGGCTCAGGTCCCGCGACCGCGGGCGAAAGGGCGTCCGTACCGGCCCGGGGCCGTACTCCGCTGGACTTGGTGACACCGGCCTCCCGGCCGGTGCGGGTCAGTCGTCGGTCAGGGCGGCGTCCGGCTCGGCGGCCGGGTTACGGACCCGCTCGGTCAGCACGGCGGCGTCGAACCAGTTCAGGGCGACCGTCGGGTCCGCGGCCTTCTGCCGGAGGTCGTCAACAAGAGTGTCCCGGCTGTCGTCGTCGTAGACGAAGATGAACCGCTCGGTCCCCTTGAACAGGGCCAGGACGTTCAGTTCGGGTCGCACGCCCAGCCCTCGGGGGCCGCCGGGGCACGCCGACCCGGCACCTTCCAGGTATCGGCCCTGGAAACCCGGGGCTGGAAGGATTCCGGGCATCGAAGGCCGGTCACCCGCCACCGGCCGGCCGGACGACCGGTGCGGCGGGTAAAACCCGCCCGCCCGGCATGTTTCCGCCGCCGGTCCGTCGCCCGCCGGGGGCGTTTTTCGTAGACACTCGGAAGCCCCGGCTGATAAACTCGCCCCCAATCCCCGCCTCGTGCCCTCCCCGGAGTCGTTCCGTGTCCACCGCCTACGCGCCTCCCGCCCGGACCGGCCCCGCCGGCCCCGGGCGGAACGAGATGTTCCTGTTCTGGGCCAGCTTCATCACCCTGATCGCCGCCGGAATGGGGTTCGCCATCCGGGGGGACATCATCGCCAACTGGGGGAAGGACTTCGGGTTCACCCAGACCGAGCTGGGCGAGCTGACCGGGATGGGGCTGGCCGGGTTCGGGGTGGCCATCATCTTCTTCAGCTTCTTCACCGACCTGTTCGGGTACGGGAAGCTGATGGTGGTGGCCTTCTTGCTCCACCTGGCGGCCGTCCTGACCACCTTGGCCGCCCCCTACATCTTCCAGAGTTCCGGCAAGTCCGGGGCGTACTGGTGCCTGTTCGTCGGCCAGTTCCTGTTCTCCCTGGCCAACGGCACCTGCGAGGCGGTCATCAATCCGCTGACCGCCACCCTGTTCCCGCGGAACAAGACCCACTGGCTGAACATCCTGCACGCCGGGTGGCCGGGCGGGCTGGTGCTGGGGGCCCTGGTCAGCCTCGTGCTGAACCAGGTGGCCGGCGGGGTCGGGTGGCAGGTCCGCTGGGGGATCGTCCTGCTGCCGGTGCTGCTCTACGGCGGGCTGATGCTCGGCCGGCGGTTCCCGATGTCCGAGGCCAAGGCGTCCGGGGTGTCGGTCGGGACGATGGCCGCCACCCTGTTCACCCCGATCCTCCTGTTCCTGTTCCTCATGCACGCCCTGGTCGGGTACGTCGAGCTGGGGACCGACAGCTGGATCGTGGACATCACCAAGACGGTCCTCCAGAACTCGGACAAGGCCCAGATCGCGTTCATCTGGACCAACGTGATGATGTTCACCCTGCGATTCTTCGCCGGGCCGATCGTCCACCGCATCAACCCGGTCGGGCTGCTGTTCCTCAGCGCCGTGTTCGGGACGGCCGGGCTGTGGCTGCTCGGCCAGAACTTCACCGACTCGACCTGGCCGTGGATGGCCGCCGTCACCGTGTACGGGCTGGGCAAGACGTTCTACTGGCCGACCCTGCTCGGGGTGATCTCCGAGCGGTTCCCACGGGGCGGTGCCCTGGCCCTGGGTGTCAGCGGCGGGATCGGGATGATCTCGGCCGGTCTGCTCGGCGGCCCGGGGATCGGGTTCGAGCAGGACCTGTACGCCAGCCGGAACCTCCAACAGGTCGCCCCGGAAACCTACGCCCGGTACAAGGCGGACAAGGAGAACACCTTCCCGATCCCCGGCATCTTCCCGCCGGCGGTCGGGCTGGACGGGGCCAAGAAGGGCGTCCTGATGGACGACGGGAAGCAACTGGCCGAGGATTTGGCGACCATGAAGGCCGCCGGGAAGACGGACGAGAACCTGGAGAAGTTGAACGCCTGGTGGCAGGGGGCCAAGCCGTACGCGGCCGAGGACAAGAAGTACGTGGCCGAGGCGAACACGGTCGGCGGGAAGTCGGCCCTGGCCGACACCGCCCTGGTCCCGGCCGCCCTGGCCGTCGGGTTCCTGCTCTTGCTCGTCTACTTCGCCGCCACCGGCGGGTACAAGCAGGTCCACCTGGAAGAGGAGCCGCCGATGGCCGAGTATTAGCGCCGCACAGGCAGGAATGCCTGTGCCACCAGAACCGAGGCTTTGGTGGCACAGGCATTCCTGCCTGTGCTCCCCTACAATCCCGGGATGGAGCCGTCCCGGACGTTCACCTTCCTCGGCTGCGGCACCTCGGTCGGGGTGCCGATGCTCGGCTGCGCCTGCCCGGTCTGCAAGTCCGACCACCCCCGGAACAAGCGGACCCGCAGTTCGGTGCTGATCCAGGCCCCGGGCGGGACGATCCTGGTCGACTCAACCCCCGAGGTCCGGCTCCAGCTCGTCCGCGAGGACGTGCGGCTGGTCCACGCCGTCCTGTACACCCACTACCACGTCGACCACCTGTTCGGGCTGGACGACCTGCGGCTGTTCCCGATGTACCTGAACGCCCCGCTGCCGGTGTACTGCGACGAGGCGACCGAGGAAGTCATCCGCCGGGCGTTCGCCTATGCCTTCCAGCCGAGCACCGCCGACCTGCCGCCCGGCTGGCTGCCGAAGCTCGAGTTTCGCCGGATCGACGAAACCCCGTTCGAGGTCCTCGGCGAGCGGGTGACGCCGATCCCGCTCAAGCACGGCCGGTTCGACACCCTCGGCTTCCGGTTCGGTGACGTGGCCTACTGCACCGACGTGAGCGGCATCCCGGACCGGAGCTGGCCGCTGCTGGAAGGCCTAGACGTGCTGGTCCTCGGGGCGCTGCGGCCGGGCAAGCCGCACCCGTCGCACTTCAGCATCGAGCAAGCGGTCGAGGTGTTCGAGCGGGTGAGGCCCCGGCAGGGGTACATCACCCACACCTCGCACACCGTCGAGTACGAGACCGTCAGCCGGACCCTGCCGGCGAACGTGGCCCTGGCGTACGACGGGCTGAGCTTCCGGTTCTAGCTGTTGAGTGGCACAGGCCTCCCGGCCTGTGCGGAGAGTAGCACAGGCCGGGAGGCCTGTGCCACCAGGCACGAGACTATGCTCCACGCGATGATCATGGCCGGCGGCGGCGGGACCCGGTTCTGGCCCCGCAGCCGGGACGCCCGGCCCAAGCAGTTCCTCTCCTTCGCCGGCGACCGCACCCTGTTGCAGGAGACGGTCGACCGGATCGCCCCCCAGATTCCGCCCGAGCGGACCTGGGTGCTGACCGGCGAGGCGTATCGACAGGCGACCGCCGAGCAGTTGCCGGAACTCCCGGCCGGCCACGTCGTCGGCGAGCCGGCCCGGCGGGACACCGCCCCGTGCGTCGGCCTCGGGGCCGCCCTGATCGCCCGGGACGACCCGGACGCGACCATCATCGTCATGCCGGCCGACCACGTCATCGAGCCGGCCGAGGAGTTCCGCCGGGCCGTCCACGCGGCCGAGCAGTTCGCCGCCGACAACCCCACGGCCCTCTTCACCTTCGGCATCCGCCCGACCTACCCGTCCACCGGCTACGGCTACGTCCGGTTCGCCGAGCGGGTCGGCACCCGGCAGGGTGTCCACCTGTCGCGGGTGAGTGAGTTCGTGGAAAAGCCGGACCAGGCCACGGCCGAGAAGTACGTCGCCTCCGGCGAGTACTTCTGGAACGCCGGCATCTTCGTCTGGAAGCCGGCGGCGGTGCTGGGCGAGTTGAAGCGGAACAAGCCCGGGGTGTACGACACCGTGATGCGGATTGCCGACGCCTGGGGCACGCCCCGCGGGCCGGAGGTGTTCCGCACCGAGTACGAGAAGGCCGATAAGATCAGCATCGACTACGCCGTGATGCAGGAGGCGGGCAAGGCGGGCAAGGTGCTGGTCGTCCGCGCCCCGTACCAGTGGGACGACGTGGGGAGCTGGCTGGCGCTCGAACGCCGTAACCCGCAGGACGCCGACCGGAACACCGTCCGGGCCCTACACTGCGGGATCGACACCGCCGGCTGCGTGATCGCCGGCGACCCCGGCCACCTGATCGGGACGCTCGGGGTGAAGGACCTCATCGTCATCCAGAGCGGCGACGCCACCCTGGTCACCACCCGCGACCGGGAGGGTGACGTGAAGAAGCTGGTGGACGCGATCAAGGCGAAGGGCCTGGGACGGTACTTGTAACCCGCCCGTCGGGCGGGCCTCGTCCCGTCCGACGATACACATCCGACCGGAAGCACGCCCATGACCGCCACCCCGCCGGCCGCCCGCCCCGACTACGGCCTCGACGCCCCGGGCGTCGTCCGGAACCTGTTCGTCGCCGGGGCCGTCGCCCTGGCGGCCGGGGCGGCCGCGTCGTTCGGCCTCATCCCGGCGGCGTTCACCGGGGCCTGGTTCGCGGGCGCCGCCCTCACCGCCACCGGGGCGTGGATGGTCTATTCGAGCAAGGTCGGCAAGGTCCGCGACCGCGAGCGGCTGCTCGACCGGGTCCGGTGGGCCGGCGGGGAGCGGGTCCTGGATGTCGGCTGCGGCCGGGGGCTGATGCTGATCGGCGCGGCCAAGCGGCTGACCGCCGGCAAGGCGACCGGGATCGACATCTGGCAGGCCGAGGACCTGTCCGGGAACAAGCCGGAGGCGACGCGGGAAAACGCCCGGCGGGAGGGGGTGGCCGACCGGGTCGAGGTGACGACCGGCGACATGCGGCAGATGCCGTTCCCCGACGGGGCGTTCGAGGTCGTCGTCACCAGTTGGGCGGTCCACAACCTGTACGCCGCGGCCGAACGCGAGAAGGCGGTCCGCGAGATCACCCGGGTGTTGAAGCCGGGCGGGGTGGCGCTCGTCAAGGACATCCGGCACATCGGCGAGTACGCCCGGGCGTTCGAGGCGGGCGGCTGCGAGGTGACGCGGCTGACGTCGCCCGTCACGGCCGTCCTGGCGGCGGTCGTCACCCTCGGCTCGCTCCGGCCCGGGGTGCTGATGGTGCGGAAGGGGGCGTAGGGTTCGGTCGTGTCTCGTTCCTGCGGCCCGGCCGGTTACGGCGTCCGCGGTCGGGCATCGGTCGGGCCGGCCTGGGCGGGGAAGTGTTCGGCCAGGGCGGCCCGGGTCGCCGGGTCGTTCGGGGCGACCTCCAGGGCCCCCTGCAACCACCGCAGGGCCTCGCCCGGCTGCCCGTTCCGCAGGCAGATCAGCCCGGCCTCCCGCCGCGGGGCCGGGTCCTGCGGGTTGCCCACCACCGCCTTCAACAGCTCGTCCAGCCGGACCAGGTCGGACTCGATCCGCTTGTACCGCTCCAGGTGTTGCCGGGCCTCCTCCGCCTTCCCGGCCCGCTCCAGGCACAGGCCGAGCTGGTAGTGGGCCTCGTGGTCGTTCGGGGCCAGCTCGACGGCCCGCCGCAAGAGCCGCTCGGCGTCGTCCGCCCGGCCGTCGGTCAGGGCCAGCCGGCCGCACTCGAGCACCGCCTCGGCGGTCCCGCCGAACCGCCCCTCCAGCTCCCGGGCCAGGGCCCGGACGTCGTCCGCCCGGTCCATCCGCTCCCGGCACCGGGTCAGCCCGAGCAGCGGCCGCAGCTCGTCCGGCCGCTGCCGCCACAGCCCCTCGTACAGCTCGGCCGCCTCCGGGTACTGCTGGGCCCGGAACAGGAGCCCGGCCAGCAGGGCCTTCGCCTCCCGGTGGTCGGGGAAGTCGGCCACCAGCTCGCGGCACCCGGCCGTCGCCCGGTCCAGCTTGCCGAGCACGTCGTCCATCCGGGCCCGGATCAGCCGGCCGGTCGGGTTGGCGGGGAACCGGGCGAGCAGGTGGTCGACCCAGAACCGGGCCCGGCCGAAGTGGTAGACGTGGACCGACCCGACCGCCAGGGCCTCGAGGAGCTGCTCGGTGGCCGGGTGGCCGGCGTCGATCTTGGCCATCAGGTCGTCCACGTCCCGCTCGATGTCCCCGGCCTGGACCCGCTGGAGGGTGTCTTCCAGCCGGCCGTCGGGGGTCGACCCGGCCAGGGCGGCGTACCGCCGGAGGTGGGCGGCGGCCGCGTCCGGGTCGCCGTCCCGGCGGGCGGCCTGGGCGGCCAGCAGCCAGACGGCCGGCTTGCCGGGGCGGAGGTCGGCCGCCCGCCGGGCCTGGTCCCGGGCGGCCGGGAAGTCGTACCGGGCCAGGGCCGCCTCGGCCCGGTTCTGGGCGAGGTAAGCCCGGGCCAGCCGGACCCCCTGCCAGCCGAGCAGCCCGACGGCCACCACGACGAGGACGGTCAGCCGGCCCGGCCGGCGGGGGCGGGCGGCGAGGCGGAGCCGGTCGAGGACGCGCATGGGTCAGGGCCGTTGGGCCAGGTCGTGGTGGACCTCGGCCAGGTCGAGCCGGCCGGCCGAGCGGAAGTGGGCGGCCAGGGCGGCGTGGGTCGGGCGGTGGTCGCCCGGGCGGCGGAGGGCCTCGTCCAGCAGGTTCAGCCCCTGCTTGGTGCGGCCGACCCGCAGGGCGATGACCCCGGCCTCGTGGCACGGCCCGGGGTCGGTCAGGTGCGGGCCGATCATCCGGGTCAGCTCCAGGAGCCGCCGCAGGTCCTGCTGGAGGGCCTCCAGCCGGCGGGCGAGCGGGTCGGCCTCGCCGGCCTTCCCCTGGGCCCGGAGGGCGGCGACCAGCAGGTTGAGGGACTCGGCGTCCGCCGGCTCGGCCGCCACCGCCCGGCGGAGCCAGCCCTCGGCGGTCGGGAAGTCTCCCCCGTCCAGCGCCGCCCGCCCCCGCAGGGCCATCCCCAGGTTCGACCCCGGGTCCCGGGCCAGCACCCGGTCGATCAGCGGCACCGCCTCGGCGGCCCGGCCGGCCTCGATCCGGCACTCGGCCAGCCCGAGCAGGGCGTCCGGGTCGTCCGGGTCGCGGGCCAGGGCCCACTCGAAGTGGGGGACGGCGGCCGCCTGGTCGTGCTGCCGCAGCCGCACCCGGGCGAAGCCCAACCGGGCGTCCCGGTCGTCGGGGGCCAGCTCCAGGGCCCGGCTGTAGAACCCGCCCGCCTGCTCGACCTGGGCCATCCGCTCGCTCACCCAGCCGGCGAAGAGCCACCCGCCGGGGGCGTCCGGCTCGACCGCCCGCCACAACTCGCACGCCTGGCGGGCGTCGAACCACCGCTCGGCCAGGACGTACCCCCGGGCCAGGGCCTCGAGGACCAGACCCACGTCCGGGTGGTCCGGGCCGACGGCCGCCCGCAGCCGCACGTCCGCGGTCCCGATCACGCCCTGTTGAACGAGCATCAGGTCGCGCTCGAGGCGGACGGCGTCCGGGTCCCCGCCCAGCCGCTCGTACTCGGCCAGGTGCCGCCTGGCGGAGTCGACCCGGCCGGCCCGGCGGGCAGCCCGGGCGGCCCGGAACCGGCCGGCCGGGTCGTCCGGCCGGAGGGCG
>JAIEQN010000366.1 GCA_019747685.1 Gemmataceae bacterium | reverse complement strand
CCCCGCCGCGGCCAGCAACACGGCCGTCGCCCACGCCCGCCGCGGCATGCCCGCCCTCCGTGGCCGACCCGGCTCCGCCGCGGTCCGGCCCGCCGTCCTCCGGACGGCGGGTTGGGGCGGACCGCCCCGGGTCGTGATGTACCATCGTCCGCCGGCGGCCCGGCGGATGAGCCGGACCGGGGAAAACCGGCCCGGCGGGGAAAGCTGGGGTATAACGGACCCCGGCCCCGACCCCGGGAGTATACCCTCATGCGACGGTTCGCGGCTCTACTGCTCGGCGGCTCGGCCGTCCTGGCCGGGGTGGTCGCCGGGCTGGCCCCGGCGGTCTGGTGGAGCGGCGGGCACGAGTCGATCACCGAGGCGGCCGCGGCCCGGCTGCCGGACGACGTGCCGGCGTTCTTCCGCCGCGGCGGGAAGCTCCTGGCCCACTTCTCCGGCGACCCCGACCGGTGGAAGAACCGGGAGGCCAAGTTCCTCCGCCGGGCCGAGGAGGGGAACCACTTCCTCGACCTGGAGGACCTCGACGGCAAGGAACTGCCTGGCACCAACCGGTTCGACGGCCAGCGGCTGATCTACTACAAGCTGAAGAAGGACCCGTCCCGGGTCGGCCTCTTGCCGTACGCCATCCTGGAGAACTACGAGCGGCTGATGGTCGGGTTCTACGACCACCGCCAGACGCCGAACGTCGAGGCGGTGCCGATGAAGTGCCTGGTGGCCGGCGGGGTGCTGGCCCACTACACGGCCGACGCCGCCATGCCGCTGCACACCACCCGCGACTACGACGGCCGGCCGCAGCCGGGCGGCGGGTTCAAGCAGAAGGGCGTCCACGCCCGGCTCGACGCCTTTCCCGAGAAGAACGGGATCGGCCCGGAGGAGATCACCCGCGGGCTGGAGGCGAAGGTGATCGGCGACGTGTGGGCCCACGTCATGAAGTTCATCGCCGAGTCGCACGCCGAGGTCGACAAGTGCTACGAGTTGGACGCGGTCAAGGCGTTCGAGAACCCGACGGACGAGAGCCGGGCGTTCGTCCTGACCCGGTGCCGGGCCGGGGCCCAACTGACCCTTGACCTGTGGTACACCGCCTGGGTGAGGAGCGAGAAGCTGCCGCCGCACTGGTGAGCCGGTCAGGAGCCGGGGGCGCGGTTCGCCGGTTGGTCGAGCGGGACGAGGTCGCGGAGCTGGCTGGGGTGGATGTAAGCGAGCCGCTCGGGCAGCTCGTCGTCCTCCCGCCTCATCACCCCGACAATGACGGTGTGGGGAAGAACCATGCAGCGGTCCGGCATCCGGACATCGAACGTCCGGCCGTCCGAGGCGATGATCCGGAATGGCACGAACGGGACTTTCCGCTTGGCGGTCAACACGTCGTCGGGAGACATACGGCCTCCGGCTGGTCTGGTGACATTCTACCCTGCCGCCGCTCGGCCTACTACGCCCCCGCCGCTCCGTCCGACCCGTCCCCGCCGTCGGCCGGCGGCGGCACCACGAGCGGGATGAGTTTCACAATGTGGAAGGCGTCGATCAGGTGTTCCACCAGTCCCGGACTGCCCCCGGCCGGCGGCGGGATGCCCACGGTGACGGTCGTCTGGGCGACCAGGCAAAGGTCGGGGTGCCGGATGTCGTAGGTGGAGCCGTCCGAAACGACGAGCCGGAACGGGACGAACGGCTGCTTCCGGGTATTGGCCAAGATGTCGAGGGGCGACATACGACCTCCGGGTGGTACGCCGACATTCTAACCGCCGGGCGGGCTGTCCGCCACGGCCCCGGCCGGCGGGGTCCCTTTCCCGGCCTGGATGTGTTCCGTCCGGCGGGCCGCGTACTCCTCGGCCGAGAGCTGGTCGATGTCCGCCGGTTGTGGATCAAGCTCCGGTTGTGAAGACTGCCGGAAGATTTGCTTCAGGAACGGCACGCACCAGCCGCACCCGGTCCCGGCCCCGCCGCACAACGCCATCTGGCTGGGCACCGTCGGCCGGTTCCGGGCCGCCCAGTTCACCAGCTTCCGCCGGCTGACGTGGAAGCAGAGGCAGACTTCGTCGTCCAAGTTCATCCCGGCCCGCCCGAATGGCTTGGTAGAGCGACCCGACACCCCGATTATCCCGGAGGACGGATGGGCGCGGCAACCGGAACCGGCGGGCCGGTCGTCCTGTGCGGCCTCGGCCGGGTCGGCTGGCGGGTGCTGGAGTGGCTCCGGGCGGCCGGCCAACCGGTCGCCGTCATCGACACCGCCCCGCCGGCCGACGACCCCCGGCTGGCCGGGTTGACGGTGGTGGCCGGCGACTGCCGCCGCCCGGAAGTCCTGGAAAAGGCCGGTGCGGCGGCCGCCCGGGCGGTGCTGATCGTTACCAGCGACGACCTGGTGAACGTGTCGGCCGCCCTCTTGGTCCGCCGGCTTAACCCGGACGCCCGGGTGGTGGTCCGGATGTTCAACCAGAACCTCCTGGCCCGGCTCGGCGGGGCGGTCCGGAACACCGTCGCTCTGAGCGTGTCGGCCCTGACCGCCCCGGTCCTGGCCCTGACGGCGGCCACCGGCGACGCCCTCGGGGCGTTCAGGCTCGACGGCGACCCCCGGCAGGTGTCGGAGTTGGTCGTCGGCGACGGCTCGGACCTGGTCGGCCGGACGGTCGCCGACGTGGCCGGGCAGTACCGCCTGATCCCGTTCGCCCTGGTCCCGGCCGACGGCCCGCCGCGGCTCTTGCTCGACCTCTCGGGCGACGCCCGGCTGGCCGCCGGCGACCGGCTGGTCGTGGCCGGGGCACCGGCCGACTTGCGGCCGTTCTTGGAAAAGGTCCGCGGGGCCCTCCTGCCCGGGGTGCTGTGGGCCGGGGCCGTCCGGCGGTGGGTCCGCACCCTGGTGCGGACGCTGGCCGAGGTCGACCTGTCGGTGAAGATCATCACCCCGGTGCTGTTCGTCACCCTGTTCGCCAGCACCCTGGTGTTCCGGTACGGGCTGGCCGGCACCTGGGGCGACGGGCTGTACCAGACGGTCAGCGTGATGGCCACCGGGTCGGAGCTGCACGGGGAGGGCCGGCCGGAGTGGGCGAAAGTCTTCCTCAGCGTCCTCAAGCTGGCCGGTGCCGCCCTGGTCGCCGGGTTCACCGCCATCCTGACCAACTACCTCTTGCGGGCGCGGCTCGGGGGTGCCCTGGAGGTCCGGCGGGTGCCGGACGGCGGGCACGTCGTCGTCTGCGGGCTGGGGAACATCGGGTTCCGGTGCGTGGACGAGCTGACCGCGATCGGCGAGCGGGTGGTGGCCATCGACCGGACCCACGACAACCCGTTCATCGCCACCTGCCGGCGGAAGGGGGTGCCGACGTTCGTGGGGGACGCGACGGTGGCCGAGACCCTGCGGCAGGCCCGGGCCGACACCGCCAAGGCGGTGATCGCCGCCACCTCGTCCGAGCTGGCCAACCTGGAGATCGCCTTACTCGTCCGTGAGATGAACCCCGGACAGCGGGTGGTGGTCCGGCTGACCGACCCGCAGTTCGCCGAGGCGGTGCGCGAAGCCGCGGCCATCCGGCACGCGGTCGCCGTCCCGGCCCTGGCCGCCCCGGCGTTCGCCGCCGCCCTGTTCGGGGACCGGGTGCAGACCCTCATCGCGGTCGCCGGCCGGACCCTGGTGGTGGCCGACCTGACGGTCCAGCCGGACGACCCGTGCCTGAACGGCCAGGCCCTGCGGGCGGCGGCGGTGGACTACCGGTTCCTGCCGGTGGCGGTCAACGGCGGCGACCCGGCGGCGGCACCCGACCGGCGGCTCCAGCCCGGCGACCGGCTGACCGCGGCGGCGGAGCTGGCCGACCTGGAGCGGCTGGTCCGGCGGGAGCCGGCCGCCCGGGGCTGGGCGGTGGCGGTGGACGGCTTCCCGCCGGTGGCCCGCGACAGCCTGTTGACACTCCTCCGGGCGACCCGCCGGTGCTCGCAGGCCGAGGCCGAGGCCCTGCTGGCCGGCGAGCCGTTCGTGGCGGCCGCCGACCTGACCCGGGGCCAGGCCGAGGACCTGCTCGGCCAGCTCCGCCGGGACCGGGCGAACGCGAGGTTAGTGCCCCCGTAGGGCCGGCTGTGCCGGCCATCCAAAACCCGGCCGGCACAGCCGGCCCTACCAGAACCGCCTCCCCACTACCCCGGCGAGCAACTTCACCTTCTCCCACCTCGACACCTCGGGCCGGCGGGTCCACGCGTCGTACCCCTGCCGCTCGACGGCCCGGAGGATCGCCCGGCCGCCGCGGATGAACAAGTCCACGTCGATCCGGGCTTCGCGGGGCAAGAGCGGCAACAGCTTCTCGCCGCGGCCGAAGTAGCCCCTCGCCCGGTCCACCTCGAACCGCATCAGGTCGGCGAACGCCGGGGTGAACCGCCCGGCCTCCAGGTCCTCGTCCCGGTAGCCGAACCGGCGGCGGTCCTCCTCGGGGATGTACACCCGGCCGATGGCCCGGTCCCGGGCCACGTCCTGCCAGAAGTTGGCCAGTTGCAGCCCGGTGCAGACCTCGTCCGCCAGGGCCGCCCGTTCGGCGTCGAAGCACCCGAACAGGTACAGCACCAGGTGCCCGACCGGGTCGGCCGAGTTGCGGCAGTAGCCCCGCAACTGCTCGAAGGTGGAGTATCGCTTGACGTGCTGGTCTTGCTCGAAGGCGACGAGCAGGTTCAGGAATGGGCCGGGCGGGATGCCGAACCGGCGGACCGTCTCCCGCAGGGCGACCATCACGGGATGACGTGGCGTGCCGCCGTAGCACTCCAGGAGTTCGGCCCGCCACCAGGCGATCAGGTCGAGGGCGGTCTGGCCCCCGGCCGTCTCGTCGGCCAAGTCGTCTGACCACCGGCAGTAGGCGTAGACGGCGTGGAAGTGGCGGGCCAGCCGCCGCGGCAGCAGCACCGACGCGACGGTGAAGTTCTCGTAGTGCGACCGGGCGACGGACCGGCAGTAGGCGCGGGCTTCGGCGAGTCCGGGCGAGCCGGGGGTCCGTGGCGTCGCAGCTCCCGGGCGAAGTCCCACCCCATCGGCTACTTCGGCGCCTCCAGGATGCGGATCTGCGTCGACAGCGGGAACGTCAGGTCGTCCAGCTTGAAGTCGAGTTCGGCCAGCACGGCCCCGAACCCCTCCTCCGGCTTGACGGCGATGCCGACGGCGTACACCTGGCCCTCGTCTTCGGATACCGTCGCGGGCTTCGACACCCACCGGGCCGGGCGGAAGTCCCGGGTCGGGGCGCCGGCCGCCCACAGCCGGGCCGCAGCCGGCTTCGCGTCCGGCATCGCCGCGACCGCGCAGACCAGCCGCTGGTCGCCGAACTTCCAGGTCATCTTCGGCATCGGCTTGTCGAAGATCACGCACTTGCAGAACGCCGACAGGGTGTTCACCGCCCGCTCGGGGATAAGCTGCTTCTTGCCGGTCGGGTCGGTCTCCCGCAGGTCGTGCCCGGCGTTCGGCACGTACAGCACGTACTTCTCCCCCTTCAACTCATCCCAGTAGCTGTTCAGGGCGTCCAGCGGCCAGTACGGGTCGTTCGCCCCGTTGATGATCATCTTCGGCACCGTCACCCGGTCCCGGTACACGTAGGGGTCGATCATCGTCCACAACTTCCGGGCCTCCGGGGTGTCCGGGATCGGCACCAGCCCGCGGTCGGTGTAGTCCTTGATCTCCAGGCTCGGCTTGCCGAACGCCCGGACCTGGTTCTTCATCTGCACCGGCATGTTCAGGGTGTCGATGACCAGCGGGGCGATGGCCTTCACCCGCTTGTCGCCGGTGGCCGCGGTCAGCCAGCTCGTCCACCCCCGCTTCGACGCCCCCGTCACCACGAACCCCGTGACCTCGTGCTTCCACTCCTCTTTGGCGAACGCCTGGACCGCGTCCATCGCCCGGACCACGCTCTTGACCATCGGGAAGAGCAGCGGCCAGCTCCCGTCCTTCGTCTCCAGGTACCGCACGAACGTCTCGGCGATCAGGGCGTCCTCGGTCTTGCCGCCGAAGAGCGGCTGGTTCGGCACCCCGTACAGGAAGCAGACCGGGGCGCCCACCTTGGCGGCGATGGTCAGCCCCAGGAACTCGCTCTCCGGCCGGGGCCGGTTGCCCTGGTTCCACAGCACCACCGTGGCCGTCGGCTTGGCCCCCTTGGGCAGGAAGATTTGCAGCTTGTGCGTCCAGGCGATGTCGTGCCAGGTCTGCGAGGTCAGGTCGATGAGGTACGCCGTCCCGGCGTCGGATTCGTTCTTGCCGGCCAACTTCCAGGCGAACGACGGGTCGGCTTTCGACACATAGTCGGTCAGGTCGGTCGGCGGGGGCGGGGTCGGCTGGTCGGCCCGTGCGACCGTGGGGACGGTCAAGACGGCAATGGCGAGCAGTCCGCGGGCGGGCATCGTCGGTCGCTCCAGGGAGAGGATGGGAACCATCTTATGGCCGGGCGGCGGGAGCGGGGCGGCTCTGGGGATGACCCCCCTCCCCCCTCTGTTTTCAGACGCCGGCACACGGCCCGAGAACACTTAAAACCTCAGCGTTTCCGTCGAACCGGCTCATGGTCGGTCTGTCATGCTCGGCCGGCCGGCCGGCCCGAACCCGCGATCCGGCCCTCGGTTCCGCGGCCGGCGGGGCAGTACCGGACCCGGTCATGCTCGACCCGGGCCGGCACACGTCGCGCCCGGCCGAATCAACAGCCGGGCGCAACTCCATACAAATGTACACTATTCATCCGCCATGTCAAGTGGCCCGCCCGGTTTTTCCGCAGGTCACTTGCGAACGCGGTCGAGGGCGGCCTTGGCCTCGAGGGTCAGCCGGCTCCCGGAGACACCACCGGCAGCCGCTCAGCCTGCCGCTGCCGCGGGACGAGGTCGGCCAGCCTGAAAAAACCGCAAAGTCGGGTTGACCATGGACAACGTCCCTGCCAGGATGAGCCGACCAGCCCACCTCGCCTGCCATCGCTTCGACGCCACACGCCCCGACTCGCACCAGGAAGCTGACCATGTCGTCGCGAAGGATTCTGACGGAGACGGTGCGCGCTCGTCGGTCCGCCGGCCCGGACGCCACGAAGGCCCGGCTGTCGGTGACCGAAGTCGAGGATCGGAACGCCCCGGGCAGCCTGCTCGCTCTGCTCAACCCGCTGGCCGACCTGCTCCCGCCGACCTACGCCCCGTCGCCAACCATTCCGGTAAGCGCCTCGTCAGTCGTGGTCGTTCTCGGGCCGGAACGCCCGGCCCCGACCCCGGCCGTCGAGTTCCACGGCCCGACCGCCACGGGTCCAGTCCCGTTCGGCGGCGTGGCGGTCGCTCAACCGGCTCAGCCACATGACCCGCTGGCGGACGACCTGCTCTGGAGCCCGGCCGCCACCCCGGCCGCGGTCTACCTGGGCAACCCGACCCCGGCGACGACCGAAGGTGACCGGCCCGTGGGTGTGGACGCGACCCCGCCGCCGGGCGGTCCGGCCCCCAAGCTCCCGTCGCTGGATGGGGGCGGTGTACCCATCACCGACCGGGCCGGCAGCGGCGGGGCCGCCCTGCTACCGGACAACGGGTCGGGGGACGGAACGGTCCACGCGACGAGCGGGGGGACGGTGTCGTTCACGGTCGGCGACCGGGTGTGGGCGGACTACGACGGCGAAGGGGACCAGGACGCCGGTGAGCCGGGGCTGGTCGGGATCACGGTCCGGCTGTTCAACTCGTCCGGGATTCCGGTGGCCACCGCCAAGACCGGCGCGAACGGTGCCTACTCGCTCCCGACCACGGCCGCCCCGGGGGCCCAGTTCCACCTCAAGGTGGACATCCCGACCGGGTACAGTGCCACCCTCCGATACGCTACCACCGCGGACGCCGACAGCAACATCAACGGCGGTGGGTTCAGCGACACCCTGACCGTCCCGGCCGGCGGCAAGACCGACAATACCGTCGACGCCGGGCTGATCCCGCCGGCCCCGCGGGTGGTCATCACAAACGCCGGCGGGGCCGAGGTCGGGGCCGAGGGGCTGAAGGTGGCCAAGTGGCAGGACGCGTTCGAACCGACCGCCGACAAGACGGCGGTACTGATCAAGGGGCCGAACCCGACGATGGACGGCACCAAAAACTGGGACTTCATCGACCGGGACCCGGACCGGTTCAGCGTCTGGGTGTTCGACAAGCCGGCCTGGGACAACAACACCGCCCACGTCGAGGCCAAGATCTCGACCACGAACGTCGCCGGGTTCACGATGTACGACGACAACGCCACCCCGGTCGACCTGGTCCGGTACGCCGGGGCGGCGAAGAGCGAGACCGGGTGGTACTGGTCGGACTCGCAGATGCTGGTGTCGAACCTTATCGACGACACCTACTCGGCGGCCGCCTACCTCCAGTCGGACAACCAGCCCACGGGCGGGGACGGCTTGCCGAAGAACGGCGACCGCGTCTGGAAGGTAAGCGACCGGACCCACCAAGTTGCCCTGCGGGGGACGGTGAAGGCCGAGTACACGGCTGGCACGAAGACCGTCGCGGCCACCAAGCCGGTCCCCGCCGCGTACCGGGTGAAGATAACCGCCACGGCCCTGAATGAGACGGTCGGTGGGGCGCCGGTGATCGACGTGAGTGCCGCAGACCAGGCCATCCACACCGCCAACGAACACCTTGCCCAGGTGGGGCTCTACGTCGTACCGACCCACGACCGGGCGGACCCTCCCCAGCCGGGGGTCAACCTGGGCAACGGGCTCCAGGGGTACAACGATAAGACGGCCCCTCCAATCTCGCTCACTGCGGAGGAGACGGCCCTGTTCACCGAACCGAAGTTGACGACGGCCGCCACGGACGACATCGAGTTGTTCTGGGTGAATTTCATTAACACCCCCGACCGCCAGGGCTACGCCTTCTGGGCCTCCGCTGTGCCGCACGCGAAGTACGCGGACCACGTCGGCATCTCGACCCGGACGCGGGTCTACAACACGATCGCCCACGAGATCGGCCACGTGTTGCTCGACGACGGCTTCCACTACACTGGCCCGCTCGCGCCGGCCAACCTGATGAATGCGGTCGCCGGTTGGGTAGGGGACTCCGTGACCGCCCCCAGGCGGCTGACGGTTGAACAGGAAACTGACATGCTCTGCATCCGGTATAACCTGCTGTCTCCGCCGTAAGGCTACCCCGGCTATGTCGCCCGACCGATCGGTGCCTCCTCCGCACCTCCCGGAGCAACCACTATGAGCCTTGCGCTCATCACGACGCTGCTGACGGTAGTCCACCAGCCGCCGGCCGGGGGGCCGCCCGTCCCGAACGAGACACAACTCCGGCTCGCGCTCGTCGGGTCCAGCGGCCCGGACGAGGCGAGGATCGCCGCGCTCGGCGGGTACGGACCGGCCGCCTTCCCAGTCTACGCCCGCATCCTCGGTGCGCCGGATGACAGCATACTTCTCCTCATCCGCACCCTCTCGCTCCTTGCCGACCCAAAGGTCAAGGGCGACCGGGGCCAGTTCCGAGACCTAGCGGTAGACCTGTTCACCCACGACAACGTGGTGGTCCGGGTTCGGGCGCTGGGGCTGGCCGAGGCGATCGGCGGCGCGACGGACGCCCCGCCGGTGGTCGCCCTCTTGTGGGACGAGGCCCGAGAGGTCGTCTACGCAGCGGCGAAGACGCTGGCCACGATCGGCGACCGGCGGGCGGTCGCCACCTTCGATGTCTGGCTCAAGCGCGCACCCCTCCGGCATGATAAGGAGCTCCGCCGGCACGTCGAGAACTGCCAGGCCGACCTGGTCGACCGGTTGAAGAAGGAGGAGGCGGAGAAGGCGAAGAAGCCCGCCAAGTGACCCACCCTACAGAAGACGCCCGAAGAACCGGCCGACCTCGGAGGCGATCTCGTCCTTGTACGCCGTCAGCCGATGGTCGCCGGCCTTGAGGAGTCGCAATTCGACGTGCGGGTACTCGGCCCGGCGGAGGAAATCGAGGCTGTCCTCGGCCGGCACCACGTCGTCCGCGAGGCCGTGGAAGAGCAACGCCGGCGTCCGCCAGCCGTTGGCCAGGTCGCGGGCGTGATACCGGTCCCGCTCCTCGATCAGCCCGTAGCCGATCTCGGCATCGACCCAGTCGTTCACCACCCGCAATCGACCCGTGCGTTGCCACTCGGCCCGCTCGGCCTCGGTCAGCCGGTCCCAGCGGCGGTGCAGGAACCCGAACGCCGGGGCGAGCAGCACGCAGCCCACCACGGCATCGGGGTTCGCATGGGCGAACCACGCCGCCGCGAAACCGCCCATGCTCGACCCGACCAGCCCGAGCCGGGCGTGCCCCTGCTCCGCGAGGAAGTGTCGGATGACCCCGAGGTCGGACAGCAGCCCGCTCGCCCGCAGGTCGTGCATCGCGCCGCCGGTGGCCCCGTGGCCGCGGAAGTCGACGGCCGCGAACGCCCACCCCCGGCGGCCGCATTCCGCGGCCACGGCCGCGGCCTTCTCCCCGCCGCGGTGGCTGCCGAACCCGTGGCACCAGACAACCGCGAAGTCGGACCGACCCCGGCCCGACAGGTAGTCGCCGGCGAGCCGGCCGCCGCCCGGCAGCGGTAGGGTGACGGGGTCGACGGTCATGCGGGCGGTACTGGTCGTGACGAATGGCTTGAGTTCGCCGGGCGGGAGGTTATCATAGGGCAAGCGACGGCCGACGCCGGGCGTCGAACACCCGCCGCCAGGACGGGCCTCTCCCGGACACCCTGTCCGCCCGCCGCAGCGACCGCCCGCCGACGCACCACCGGCGGGCCACCCGACAACGCGACCGCCGTGACGCCCCCGGGCGTCGAGCCGAGTCAACCGCCGAGCCGAGGACGACGCATCCGCTGGACCGAGTACCTGGCCGGGCTGCTCCGCCGGGGGCGGGAGCTGGCCGCGGACCTGACCCACCCGCCCGGGCCGCGGGACGACCCGGCGGGCCCCCGCCCCCCGCCCGCCCCGACCCGGTACGACCGGATCGCCCGGGTGGTGCTGACCGACGAGGTGAGCCGGACCCTGTTCGCGGAGTACGCCGCCCACCGGGCGTCCCCCCGCGGGGCCGAGGAGACCGGGTGGCTGTTGTTCGGGCTGCGGACGGCCGACGAGGCGGTCGGGCTGGCCACCTTCCCGGCCGCCGCCGACCGGGACGCCGGCGAGGCCCACGTGTGGATCACCGGCCCGGCCCACGTGCTGGCCAGCCGGATCGTCCGGCAGCAGGACCGGCGGCTGGCCCTGCTCGGGGTGGTCCACACCCACCCGGGCAGCCTCCGCCACCCGAGCCGGGGGGACCTGGAGGGCGACCGGGACTGGGTGCCGCAGTTGCGGGGCGGGGAGGGGGTGTTCGGGATCGGCACGGCGGATGCAGCCGACGGGGCGGGAGGAACCCCGGTCAGCTCGGCGCCCAAGCCGCACGCCCAGTGCCTCGGCGAACTGCGGTTCACCTGGTACACGCTGGCGGCCGGGGACAAGAAGTACCGGCCGGTCCCGGTCGAGCTGGCGATCGGCCCGGACCTGGGGAAGGTGCTGCGGCCGGTATGGGGGGCGGTCGAGGCCCACGCCGAGCGGCTGGAGCGGGTGGCCCGGCAGCAGGCCCGGGTGCGGTTCGAGGTGACCGACGGGCCGGGGCTGGCGGTGGCGGTCGCCCTGGCCGACCAAGCCAAGGCCGTCCGGGTGGTGATCGGCCCGGACGGGAAGGAGGTCCGGTACTACTACGAGGCCGACGGCCGGGCGTTCCAGGTGGACCTGCCGGACACCCCGCCGGACCAGGGCCTGTACCTGCTCCTGGCCGAGCTGGCCGCCCGCGGCTGAGCGACACACCGGCGCCGGGGGTCGCCCCCGGCCCGTCCGACCGATGGTTCTTGTCGTGGACCGTCGATTCGTCCGTTCGATCGCCCGTGCTGGAGGACCGATTCATGGACTTCCGCCCGCTGAACGAGACCGAACGCCGTCAGTTGGTGACCGCCCTGCGGGGCAACGCCGACCGCGGGCTGGCCCTGCTGATGGACCGGAAGGACACCAGCTTCGCCGGGACCGCCGAGGAGGTGCCCGACGAGGAGGTCATCAACGCCATCAAGTCCGTCCCGTGCCACTATTGACCAGTTTCGAGTTTCGAGTTCAGAGTTTCGAGTGACCCGGCCGCGGGTCGGACTCTGAACTCGAAACTTCAAACTCGAAACTCGAAACATGGGGCTGCTCGACACCGAGTTCGGCAAGCGGCGGCTGTTGTCCGTCGAGGTGCCGGCGATCGAGAAGTACAACGACGGCCGCGACCCGGGCTACCGGATCACGGTGGCCCGGGTCGGCGGGGCCCTCGTCTTGAGCTACCAGCTCAAGCCGGGGCACAACCCGTACCGGCTGGAGACCCGGCTGCTCTCCAGCTACCCGACGGTCCCGCCGGAGACCCGGGTGGTGACGCCGCTGAAGCACTGCCCGCACCTGCTGGAGGGCCAGACCCTGTGCCTGTGGCGGCAGGGGTCGACCCGGGCGGCCAGCCGGTGGGACCCGGCCCGGTTCACCTGCATCTTCGCCGTCCAGGCGGCCTGGCGGTGGCTGGCCTGCTACGAGGTCTGGCACGACACCGGCGAGTGGCCCTTGCCCGAGGCGAAGTAGCCCGGTTTACGGACCCGGGGTTCCACCCCGGGCTATGGTGTGGCAGCCCTTCGGGCTGCGTGTTCCCGACCCCGAAGGGGTCGCACAACGTAGCCCGGGGTGGAACCCCGGGCCCCGACACCCCGGCCCACTATGCATGTATTCCAGGTCGGCGCCGGGAGCGGCGGGATCGTCGTCCTCGACCTCGTCGCCCGGGACCCGCGGGTCACCCGGGTCACGCTGGTCGAGCCGGACGTGTACCAGGCCCACAACGTCCACCGCCACCTGTTCGGGCCGGCCGCGGTCGGCCGGCCGAAGGCCGAGCTGGCGGCCGAGTGGGTCCGCGAGCGGCGGCCGGATGTCGCGGTCGAGACGCTGACCGCCGACCTGACCGACCCGGCCCGGGCCGACACCTTCGCCCGGCTGGCGGCCGAATGTGATGTCGGCGTCTGCGCGGTAGACAACGAGCCGGCCAAGTACGCCTTCGACGCCCTGATGCGGGCGGCCAAGAAGCCGTGGACCCTCGGCGAGGTCCTGAGCGGCGGGATCGGCGGGTGGGTCCACCGGTCCGCTCCCGGCGGCCCATGCTACGGCTGCGTGGCCAGCCACCTGCAGCGGACGGTGGCGGAGCAGCCGGCCGGCCCGGCCCCGGACTACTCGGCCCCCGGCGGCCCGGTCGCCGAGACGACCGTCCCGGCCAGCAAGGCGAGCATCGGCGTGATCGCCAGCCTGCACGCGGTGGTGACGCTCGACCTGCTGGCGAGCCGGGAGCGTAAGCGACCGGAGTGGGTGGGGCCTCCGGTCGCTGACGCTCCCGGCTCGCCAGGGCGGGGTAACGACTTCACCAGCCTGCTGTTCACCCTGGCGGCGGTCCCGGGGGTGTTCGACGGGGCGTTCCGCCCGTACCGGCTCAAGCTCGACCGCTCGCCCGGGTGTCTCGTCTGCTCGGCGCCAGGACCGGCGGCCGGGGAGGACCTCGATGTGGCCGTGGATCAGGCGCTGGCTCGACTGGGTGGCCACTGACGTGTTGCCCCTCTCCCGCACCCGGCCGCGTGGCCAGGCCGTCGTCGTCCGGTACGAGAAGGCCGGGCTGACCCTGTACGACCTGCCCGTCCCGTGGAACGCGGACGCGGTCGTGGTCGAGGTGCTGACCCGGCTCCCGCCGGCCTGCCGGCGGAAGGCCGACTTCGCCCTCCGGCTGCCCGGCCGGGGGCCGGTCCCGCCGGAGTCCCTGCGGCCCGAGGGGGACGACCGCCACCGGCTGCTGTTCCGGCTCCCGGTCCCGCCGGCCTCGGCCGCCGGCGAGCTGCTCTGGAAGCACCACCTCTTGGACCGGGTGGCGGTCCCGGTGCTGACCGCCGACGAGTTCCTGGCCCACCTCCGGCTGGCCCTGCCGACGGTCGCGGTCCGCCTCGGCGGGCAGGCGGTCGCCGCCCAGACGTTCGTGGCCGCCCAGTGCCGGGGGCTGGTGGCGTCGTGCGTCCTGTCCGGCCCGACCCCGCTGGCCCCGGTCGCCGACCTCGGGCTGAAGGTGGTCTTCCGGTCCGACCGGGGGGTCGAGCACGAGGTCCCGGTCCCCCTCAGCAGCTCCCAGCTCGCCGCCCGGGAGGCGGTGGTCACGGCCGCCCCGCCGAAGGTCCCGCGGCGGTCGGGGGTGTGGTCCGTGTCCTGGCGGGTCGGCGGGCGGGAGGTGTCGTGCCAGCGGGTCCAGGGCATCCCGGCCCGGCGGTTCGAGGGGTCGCTGCGGGTGTCCGACACCCGGTTCGTGGCGGCCGACAAGGCCGGGGTCGTCCGGGTCACCCGGCAGCCCCCGCCGGTCGCCGAGGTGGCCCGGCTCGGCCCGTGCTTCCTGGTCGCCAGCTCCGAGCCGGGGATGGCCGGCGTCTGCCGGCTCCAGGTCCTCGCGACCGTCCCCGGCGACGCCAAACCGCCGCTCTTGCTCGAACAGGACGTGCTGGTGACGGACGGCCCGGCGGTGTTCGCCCCGGGGCTGGTCGACGCCGCCGAGCTGGCCCGGGTGGGCGGGTTCGAGCTGCGGCACAAGGGCCGGCTGCTGGGGGTGGCGTCGCTCAGCCCGGTCCCGGCGGCGGCCCTGACGGCCGAGGGCGGGTTCAAGCCGCCGGCCGACTTCACCTGGACGGCCGCCGCCGACGACGAACTCGGCGACCGGCTCGGGCGATTGATGAACGGCAATCTGTAGGGTGGGTCCGCGCGATCCCCCCGGACCCACTGAACCACCGGCCCCCCCAAACGCCGGACCCGTTGGTAGCACTCGGGCGC
>JAIEQN010001100.1 GCA_019747685.1 Gemmataceae bacterium | reverse complement strand
CTGACCGTCGAGAGCCACCACCACCAGAAGGCGACCGGCGGGCAGTGCGCCATCAACGTCCGGTACGACGACCTGGTCGCCTCGGCCGACAACGTCCTGAAGTACAAGTACGTGGTCAAAAACGTGGCCCGGCGGCACGGCAAGACGGCGACGTTCATGCCCAAGCCCTTGTTCGAGGACTACGGCAGCGGCATGCACGTCCACGTCTCGCTCTGGAAGAACGGGGCGAACCTGTTCGCGGCCGGCGGCGGGTCGTACTCGGGCCTGTCCGACACCGCGATGTACGCCCTGGGCGGCCTGCTGAAGCACGCCCCGGCGCTCTGTGCCATCACCAACCCGACGACCAACAGCTACAAGCGGCTGGTGCCGGGCTACGAGGCCCCGGTGAACCTGGCGTACAGCCAGCGGAATCGTTCCGCCGCGGTGCGGATTCCGGTCTACTCGGCCCGGGCGAAGGCGAAGCGGCTGGAGTACCGGGTGCCGGACGGGGCGGCCAACCCGTACCTGGCGTTCGCCGGGATGCTGATGGCCATGCTGGACGGCATCCGGAACAAGACCGACCCGGGGCCGCCCTCGGACAAGGACATCTACGACCTGCCGCCGGAGGAGCTGAAGGACCTGGTCAAGACGCCGCAGACGCTGGACGACGCCCTGACGGCGTTGGAGCGGGACCACGAGTTCCTGTTGCAGGGGAGCGTGTTCACCGAGGACGTGATCGACACCTGGATCCGGTACAAGCGGGCCGAGGAGGTGGCGGCCGTCCGGGTCCGCCCGCACCCCTACGAGTTCGCCCTGTACTTCGACGCCTGAACCAGTAGGGACCTGTCACCGGATTGCGGGCAGAGACCACCCGATATGAATGACGTACTCGAACGCATCTGGGCAAGGCTTCGATGCAGGCTGTATCCACCCTCCCCTTCAGAACCCGAGAAGGACGACGAGTTCGACGCCTGCGTCGTGTATGCCCTGCACGATTGCCAGGCGGTTGTCGCGGAACATTACCTTCTCCGGCCAGAGACCATAACCGCCTTTTTCAGAAAGCAACTCAAGAGCCAGACGCTCCGGATCGACCCCGACGGACCTGAGTACTTGGTCGACTTCACCTGGACGACCTACCCCAAGAAGCGCCGGTTCGGAGCTTGCCCGCTCGCGTCTGTCCCAACCCCATGCCGCATTCTGCTCGCCTGTGAATCCGAAGCGGGTCTTAAGAACAGTGTTCTGAAGGACTTCGTCAAGCTGGTGGACATCAAGTCCGAGATCAAGGTGATGGTTTACCGCGGAACGAGGAGTCAAACCGCGCGGGAGTTCTTGAGGTTGCCGCAACGGTTCGCAGACATTCTCCGCCTTCGCACGACCGCGTCGGACAGCGAACGCTGGCTGTTTGTCGGGGTGCCGTACTACGTCGAAAGGAATTGGCCAAAGCGTGCGGAAGGCTCCGGCGTGCAGGTTCACGTACTCGGCCGGCGTGACGGGGATTTGTGCTTGGTCACGCCCGCTTGGGCGGACTACGAGTCGGTCGGGCCGTCTGGGTCGTCGGCATCCGCCGTTTGACCCCACGGCTTGGTCGCCGGCCACGGGAGGAAGTCGATCACGTCCCGATGGGTCATGATTGTAAAGTGCCGGTGGACCTCCTGGAACCCGAGGAGGGCGAGGTTGGTCGGGCCGCGGACGACCGCCCACGTCGAATCGACCTCGACCCCCGGTCCACCGTAGGGGTCCGGTGGGAACCGGAGCCGGACCGGGACGAACCGGGCCGACCCCGAACCGGTCGACCCGCGCATCCCCACCGGCCGGCCGCCGGCCGGCAGCCCGAGGGCCGCGGCCACGTCCTCGCTCACGGTCGTGATCTCGCAGCCCGTGTCGAACCGGAACATCCGCTCCTTGTCGCCGTGTCGGCCGCCGATCACGGTCAGCGGCCCCTCGACGCGGACGAAATCGAGCCCGGCTTGGTGCAGCCGGTGTCGGACGATCGGCAGGCGGAACCACATGGGCGGGGGGCCCCCGGCGGGTCACTCGAACTGGTACTCGGCCCCGCCGAGGGAGATCACCCCGGGCTCCGGCACCTGGGTCAGCACGACCCGCCGACGGACATCCGGAGCCAGGCCCCGTAATCGGTCCTGGAACTCCTGCTCGTCGTGCGTGGCCACCACGACGACCCGTGTCAGGCTGGTGCCGGCCCAGGTGTCGGTGTACGCGACGAGCTGGCCAGGGTAGTTCGCGTCGAGTTCGTCCGTCGCCCGCTGCCGCTCGGCCTCGTAAGCCGGGTCCAGGTGTGGGAACATGTCCGTCATGACCGTTCTCCGGGAGACTCGCGGTGCCCCGCCGTCCGCGCAGTCATCATACCACGCCGGCCGGGCCGGCCATACCCGCCGGCAGGAACCCGTGCCGGGCCAGGGCGTCCGCCAGCCCCCGGGCCGTCGCCGCCCAGGTGAACCCCGCCGCCCGCTCGGCCGCCAGCGCCCCGAGCCGGCCGGCCTCCTCCCGGTCGGCGTAGACCCGCCGCAGGGCCGCCATCACGGCCCCGTCGTCCGGGTCGGCCCACCGCCCGGCGTAGACCGCGTTCCGGGCCTCGACCAGCCGGTACGGCACCGCGTACCCGACCCGCTCGTCGAAGAGGGAGCCGACGCCGCCGAACGCCGTCGAGATCAAGGGCACCCCGCAGGCCATCGCCTCCAGCAGGTGCAGCCCGAACCCCTCCCCGAACGACCCGTTCACGAAGACGGTGAGTGACCGATACCAGCCGGCCAGCTCGTCGGGCG
Source organism: Gemmataceae bacterium (assembly GCA_019747685.1). Lineage (GTDB taxonomy): Bacteria > Planctomycetota > Planctomycetia > Gemmatales > Gemmataceae > Urbifossiella. The sequence continues at coordinate 11,997 of JAIEQN010001100.1, read as the reverse complement.
GGAGCGACCGCCGGACGACCTCGATGCGCGGGTCGCCGTGGGTCTCGACCATCGGCGACGACGGCGTGACCTTCACCCGCAGCCGGACATCGGCCTCGGCCGGGAACGCCCGGCGGAACAGGTCGGCCACCCGCGGCACGTTCTTCCGCAAGCCCCCGGCGTCCAGCGCCCCGGCCGTGCCGAAGGTGCAAACCCCCTCGCTCTCTCGCTCGGTTCGCCGGAAGATGTCGGGGTCGTACCCCAGCGGCACCACCTCGATCGGCACGGCCACGCCGTTCGCCCGGAAGCACTCGGCCCCCCACCGGCTCGGCACCACCACCAGCCCGCAGCGGTTCAGCGCCCGGACCGCGGCCGGCGGCAGCGTGTCCGTCTCCCACATGGTGAACGCGGCCGTCCGCCGGTCCGGGCGGAAGCGCGAGAGCAGGTGCGGCGGGCAGGCGGCCAGCCGGGGCAGGCCACCGGGCCGCGGGTGTTCGCCGGGCCGGCGGTCGAGCGGGATGAGGTCGAGGTTGAGGACGGCCAGCGGGTCGCGGACGACGTTCACACCGGCCGACAAGAGGCCGTCGAGGACGGCCAGGACGACGTGGTCGTAGCCGCCGGGCCGGAGGGCGTGACCGGCCAGCACCAGCGGCGGCCCCTCCCGGACCGGGGCCTCGCCTGCCGCCCGGACGGTGGCGGCCTCGTTGAACAGCTTGCGGGCGAACTCCCGGACCCGGCCGCGGGCCAACAGCCGCCCGCCCCGGGCCACCGCCGGCCAGAACGTCCCGAGCGAGGCGACGGCCCGGAGCTTCTGCCGGACCGCCCTGGCGGCAACTAAGCCGACGGCCGGCCGGGGGCGGGAGTCGGACATGATCGGACCCTCTCGCGGGGACCGCGAGAGGGTCCGGCATCCGGGGTCAGTTGTCAACCTCGGTCCGGGACCGCCGCCACAGCCGGGGCGGGTACATCACCACCCCCTGGACCACCAAGACGAACATGGCCACGTGCAGGATGTTGAAGAAGTACTCCGGCTGGTCCCAGAACAGCAGGTTGTGGAACAGCCGGCCCATGAACGACTGGCCGGCCGCCGCCGTCGGGTCGGCCAGGACTCGGAGTTGCTCCTCCCAGACCGTCAGCGGGCAGCGGATGCCGGCCACCGCCTCGTAGGCGACGGACCCGATCGCCCCCAGGTGGGTGAACCGGAACCACGGGTTGCGGGCCCACCCCCACCGGAACGGGGCGGCCACGATCACCGCCAGTTGCCCCAGCACCACATACCCCACGTACAGGACGTGGACGAACACCACCAGGTCGGCCAGGTAGCCGTACCACATGGGAAGACCCCCGGTTGTTGCCGTCGGGCGTTGGAGACGCGACGTGTTGTTAGATGTGATCCCGACCGGGGGGGGTTATTCCCTCCGCAGTGGGCAGTCGGCAGCGGGCAGTGGGCAGAAAAGCAAAGACCCCGGCGGCAAGCCGGGGACTGTACGGGTCGGGCTCCCTCCTCTGCCCGCTGCCCGCTGCCCGCTGCCCGCTGCCGACTGCCGACTGCCCGCTGCTACCGAACCAGGTACTCGAACCGGTCGCGGAACTGGTCCGGGGTGAGGTCGACCACCGCCGCCAGCCGGGCCAGCAGCTCGGGCTTGGCGAAGTCGTCCCGGTCGAGCCGGATCATGTACCGGCGGGCGCACTCGTACGTCTCCCCGTCCACCTCCACCAGCCGCGGCCGCATCCGCCCGGTGGCCGGGTTGATCATCTCCCCGAACGGGAGCGGGACCATCTTCCCCTCGACGAAGCTGATCACCGCCCCGAACCGGCCGGCGTCCGCCGACAGCAGGAACTTGACCGCCCCGTACCCCAGGTTCCGGGTGTACTCCACGTCGAACGGGATCGGGTCGGCGCACCGCAGCTCGTACCCCAAGTCCTTGTCGATGACGGTCGACTTCAGCCCCAACCCCCTCAGCCGCTCGGCCAGCCGGTACCGGACCATCCGGCCGAACTCGATCTCCCCCAGCCGGAGGTGGCCGAAGGCGTCCCGCTCGACCACCCCGAACTTGTTCAGCTCGTCCCCCATCGCCTCCAGCAGCCCCTGCTCGCCGATCGCCTCCAGCAGCCCCTCGGCCAGGACCGCCACCCCGTACCCCTTCCCCTGGGCCTGCCGCTTGACCATCGACCCGATCACGATGTCGCAGATGTGGTCCAGGGTGACCGGCTTGCCCCGGAACTCCTCGGAGATGACCGTCACGGTGGCGGCCGACGCCTTGCCGATCCCCAGGGCCAGGTGCCCGGCCGCCCGCCCCATGCTCACCACCAGGTACCACCGGGTGGTCGTCTTGGCGTCCTCGTGCAGGTTCCGGGCCACCCCGACCCCGACGTGCCGGGCCGTCTCGAACCCGAACGTCGGCACCCCCGGGGGCAGCGGCAGGTCGTTGTCGATCGTCTTCGGGACGTGGGCCACCCGGACCGCCCCGCCGACCCGCCCGTACACCTGGCTGCCGCCGAACGCGGTGTCGTCCCCGCCGATCGTCACCAGGTACGACACCCCGAGCCGGCGGAGGGTGTCGACCACCCGGTCCAGGTCGCCCGGGTTCTTGGTCGGGTTGGTCCGGCTGGTCCCCAGGAGCGACCCGCCCCGCTGGTAGAACGGGGCCACGTCCGGGATGGCCAGCGGGCGGGCGGCGGCCACGTCCCCGGCGACCAGCGGCTTGAACCCGTCCCGCAGCCCGACCACCTCCAGCCCCTGGTTGACGGCCTCGATGGTGACCGACGAGACGACCCCGTTGATGCCCGGGGCCGGGCCGCCCCCGACCACGATCGCCAGCCGCCCGCCGGGGGTCTCCGCCATGTCCGTGCGCCTCTCCTTGTGGGGTGGCCGCCGGGCCGCGGCCACCCCTTCAGGATCGGGAACAAGGGGCAGATTTCAAGGGACCGGCCGCGACCCTTGCCGACCCCCTTACGGGTGGGTAAACGGTTACGGGGGGACGGCCCCGATCGACCCGCCGGAGCGGCCGATGATCGAGGTCCACAACCTCACCAAGTACTACGGCGAGTACCCGGCCGTCCGGGGGGTGTCGTTCGCCGTCCCGAAGGGCCGGGTCGTCGGCTTCCTCGGCCCGAACGGGGCCGGCAAGAGCACCACCCTCCGCATCCTGGCCGGCTACCTGACCGCCAGCTCCGGCCGGGCCACCGTCGACGGCAGGGACGTGTTCTGGGACCCGATCGCCGCCCGCCGGCGGATCGGGTACATGCCCGAGAACTGCCCCCTCTACCCGGACATGCGGGTGGACGAGTACCTGTGGTTCCGCGGCGGGCTCAAGGGCCTCGGCCGGTCGGCCCGCAAGCACCGGCTCGGGTACGTCACCGACCGGTGCAAGCTGGCCGACGCCCGCCGGCAACTGATCGGCACCTTGTCGAAGGGCTACCGGCAGCGGGTCGGGCTGGCCGATGCGTTGCTCGCCGACCCGCCGGTGCTCATCCTGGACGAGCCGACCGCCGGCCTCGACCCGGCGCAGATCCGGGAAACCCGCAAGCTGCTGCGGGAGCTGGGCGAGGAACACACCATGCTCCTCTCGACCCACATCCTGAGCGAGGTGGAAATGACCTGCGACTCGGTCATCGTCATCCACCAGGGGCAGGTGGTCGAGGACGGGTCGCTGGCCGCCGTCCGCAAGCGGCACCAGAACCAGAGCCTGGAAGACATCTTCGTCCGGCTGACCGGGCAGGAAGGGATTTGACGCGGTGGGGCCGGCCCCGGGGTGCAACCCCGGGGCTACGTTGTGTGACCCCTTCGGGGTCGACGACCCGGCCCCGCAGCCTGAAGGGCTGCCACGGCATAGCCCGGGGTGAAACCCCGGGTCCGACACCCACCGACCCCGGGCCGCCCCGCATGCGCGCGACCGCCAGCCTGTTCCGCAAGGAGTTCGCCGGGTACTTCGCCGGCCCGGTCGGGTACGTCGCCCTGTTCGCCTTCCTGGTCCTGACCGGGTTGCAGTTCAACCTCGCCCTCAACCTGCTCACCGAGCGCGGCCCCCGCGGCGTCGAGTACCCCATGCAGGTGTTCCTCGGCGGGGCCGACAGCCCGGACCTGGCCCGGACCGCCGGCGTCCTGTTCTGGGGGCTGTTCCCGGCCGTCACCGGCATCATCACCATGCGGCTGCTGGCCGAGGAGCGGGGGACGGGAACCCTCGAAGTCTTGCTGACGGCCCCGATCCGGGACTGGCAGGTGGTGCTGGCCAAGTTCGCCGCCTGCTACGGCTTCTACCTCCTCCTCTGGCTGCCGACGCTGGTGTACCTGCCGGTGCTGCTCGACCTCCACGCCGACTGGCGGCCGGCGTTCACCCCGCTCAGCATCACCCTGCTGGCCGGGGCCGGACTCTTCATCCTGGCCGTGCTGCTGACGATCATTGGGGCGAACGGCTGGTTCGCCCTGTTCCTCGGCCTCATCGGGGCGGCCGCGGCCGGGGTCGGCGGCTACCTCCACCACACCCGCGACCCCGAGTACCTCGTCACCCTCTCGGCCGGGATCGACCCGTACCCGGTGCTGACCTCGTACCTCGGGGTGGTCGGGGCCGGGGCGATGTTCCTGGCCGTCGGGCTGTTCGCGTCGAGCCTGGTGCGGAGCCAGCTCGTCGCCTGGATGGTGGCCCTGCTGCTGGGGCTGGGGTTCGTCCTGCCGGCCTTGTTGCGGTACTGGTTCGAGGCCGGGTCGGCCGGGGACCGGGTGGTCTACCTGCTGGGGGTGCCGGAACACTTCCGCCGGGACTTCACCCGCGGGGTGATCGACACCCGGCCGCTGGTGCTGTACGCGAGCGTCACCCTGTTCTGCCTCTACCTGACGGTCCGCAGCCTGGACGCCCGGCGGCTGCGGTGACGGCGGGGGCGGGCTACGGCAGCCCCTGTAGGGTGGGCGGAGACCGGCGCCGCCGGTCGAGGCCCACGCGGGTGGCGGTCGGTGAACCGCGTGGGCCTCGCCCCGCCTGCGGCGGGACTCCGCCCACCCTACAAAACCGGGCCGACCGTCATCCGGTTAGCGTCGGGAATTCCGGCCCGATTTCCTTGACAGCGGCCAGCGGGAGTGTAGAGAACGGGTGTATAGTATTCTCGGCAGCGGGTCTTGCCCGGCCGAGACGCCCGGCCGCCAGCGGCTTCAGGCGGCGGGTACGAGTGGTACGACCTCGGGACGATCGAACGTCGGACCCGGACCGGCCGAGCATGACCGCCACCGGCAACGCCCCCGGCCGGACGCAACCGACGACGGGCGGACGGGTTCGGGGGCTGGCCGGGTGCGAGCACGACAGGACGGCTGTGCTCGGTCGGCCACGAAACCCTGAGAAATCCAGGGTTTCGTGGCCGAAACGGTGGTCGTGAAAAAAACAAGGGGGGAGGGGGGTCATCCCCCGCCGCCCGCAACCGGAGTCTCGTCATGGCCACCGCAGACGCCCGCCGGCGAACGACTTGGGGCGGCCGGTTCCGCCTCCTGGTGCGGGTCCTGGGCTTGACCGGTTTGGTCGCTTTTGCGGCTGCGGCGGTCGTGCTTTCGACGGTGTACGGCTGGCCGCGGACGCAAGCCGCCCTGGAGGGGACGGCCCGGTCGGTCTGGGCGTCGGCGTCCGAAGGGGGGGGTGATACCTTCACTCGGGCGGCGTCGGTCGTGCTGGTGGCCGGGCTGGCGGCGGTGGCCGTGGCCCTGGTGGTGGAGGTCCTGGGCGGGCTGTTCCTGGTGGCCGGTCGGCGGACGGCCGGCGGGTTCGCGGCAGCCCTGGCCACGGCCGCGGCCCTGGCCCTGCTGGTCTTCGTCAACCTCTACTCCCTGTCCCACCACCGCCAGTTCGACCTGACCCGGGACGCCCGATTCACCCTGCCGCCGGGGGTGGCCGACGAGCTGCGGCAGCTGAGCCCGGACAGCCCGACGACGGTGGTGGTGTTCCAGCAGCACAAGGCGGGGACTCTGACCGGCAAGCCGGACGGCTACGACTACGCCGCCGAACGCAAGGTGGTGGAGAAGGTGGCCGACCTGGTGGACCGGTTCCGGGCGTTCGGCCCGCGGTTCCGGGTGGCGGTGCTGGACGTGGAGGACGAGAACTACGAGCGGCAGTTGGCCGACCTGGCGAGGGACGGGCCGGCCCTGAAGGCCGCCGTCGAGGCGGCCCCGGGGAACAGCATCTTCTTCGCGGCCGACGGCCGGGTCCAGCGGCTCGGGTTCGACGAGTTCCTGGCCCTGGACAAGACGGCGTCGCGGGAGGCGGACGGCGGGCGGGGGAACCTGGTGCTCCTGCCGCAGGGGGTGGACCGGTTCGCCCGGCGGGTGCTGGCGGTCCAGGAGCGGCGGCCGAAGGCGGCCGTCTGCGTCGTCCACGGGTACCTGGGGACGACCGGCCCGGACTCGTTCACCCTGGCCGGGGTGAAGAAGGCGCTGACCGACCACGGGTTCGACGTGACCGACATCGTGCTGCGGCAGTGGCAGGGGGCCCGGTCGCTGGCGGACCTGAAGCCGGCCGCGTACACCCGGGAAGAAAGCGCCCTGGAGGAGCTGGAGGGCGACCTGGAGGAGGCCGGGACCCGGGTCCGGGCGGCCCGGGAGGAGGCGGCCGACCTGGGCCGGGTGAAGGAGGCGGTGGCCGGGCCGATCGGCCGGGCCCCGTTCCGGGACCGGGTGCGGAACTACGTGGTCCTGTCGGAGGTGGCCAAGAACCGGGGGTGGCTGGAGGTGACCGGGGCGTACCGGAAGTGGGCCGAGGGGGTCAGCGAGCAGACCGAGCCGGGGTTCCGGGCCGACCTGGTGGCCGCCCTGGAGGCCCAGCGGGTGCGGGCCGGGCAGGAGGCGGGGGAGGCGGAGAAGGCCCGGCGGGCGGCCGACGACAAGCTGGCCGCGGCCCTGAAGGACGAGCGGCCGATCCAGGACCGGCGGCTGACCGACGTGAAGGCCAAGTTGTCCCGGCTGTTGGCGGACGTGGACCTGCTGATCGTCCCCCGGTTCACCATCGCCAGCGTCACCGGCCGCGGGGGGGTCGACCCGCAGCTGCACGCCCTCAGCCCGGAGCAGACGGAGGTGGTCAAGGGGATCATGAAGGCCGGCAAGCCGGTGCTGGCCCTGCTCGGGCCGACGGTCGGGGAGGACGGCCCGCCGGCCGAGCCGGACGGGTTCGAGAAGCTCCTGGCCGAGCGGGGGGTCGAGCTGGGCCGGGACGTGGTCCTGTTCGACGCCGAGGGCCGGTTCCTGGCGTCGTTCGGGGCCGGCAGCCAGTTCGGCGGGTCCGGCCCGGCGGACATCCCGCCGCTGGCCGTCGAGGACCGGTCGGGCGGCGAGAAGGTGGCCCCGAACCCGATCGGCGAGGCGGTCCGGGCGGCCGCCCGGGCCGGGGGGCAGAAGTTGGACGTGTCGGCCCGGGCGCTGCGGCCGGTGTACGTCGCCCCGGGGTGGCAGGCCAAGCTGCCGTTCGCGGCCGAGTTTCTGCTGACCGGGGCGGACTCGTGGAACGAGGCCCGGCCGTTCGCCGAGGGCGACCGGGCCGGCCGGATCACCTACGTCCCGCGGTACGACCCGCCGGCCAAGGCGGCCGCCCGGGACGACCTGTCGGTGGACCGGGCGGCCGAGCGGCGGGGGCCGTTCCCGGTCGGGGTGGCGGTGGAGGGGAAGCCGCCGGCGTGGTGGTACGACGAGGCGTACACCCCGGAGGCGGCGGCCGCGGCGCTCTTGCTGCCGGCCGACGGCGGGCTGGCCGCCGCCCTGACGACGGCCGCGGCGGCGAAGCTCGACCGGCCGGCCGGGCGGGTGGTGGTGTTCGGCAGCGGCGGGCTGTTCACCGGGCCGGACCTGAAGCCGGCCCAGGAGAAGCTGCTCTTACACACCGCGAACTGGCTGGTCAACCGGCCGGACCGGCTGCCGGTGGCGTCGGGGCCGTCGTGGTCGTTCCCGCGGGTCGGCCTGTCGGGCCGGCAAACGACCCTGTGGCGGTGGGGGACGGCCGCCGGGCTGCCGCTGTTGGCCGTCTACTTCGGGCTCCTGGCCGTGCTGATCCGCCGCCGGCGGTAAGTGGGTTACTTCTTCGAGGCCGGCTCGGGGTGCTGGAGCTTGCGGTCCGGGTCGGCCGGCCGGGCGTACACCACCCCGCCGCCGGCCTTCGACACCACCGCCACCGTGTGCGTCCCGGCCGGCAGCACCACCTCGAACCCCGCCCGGTCCGGCTGCACGTCCTTCCCCTGGCCCTTCCCGGTCCCGACCGCCTTGCCGTTCAGGCGGACCTCGAAGTCGTGCGAGCAGCCGACCAGGAGCGTCGTCTTGACCTCGGCCGGGGCCGTCACCTTCGCCTCGACCACCGCCGGCCCGCCCTTCGTGTCGGGCAGCACGACCCGCCCCGGCACCCCGGCCGACACCTTCTCCCCGTTGACCGTTACCTCGGTCAGGAACGGGTGGGCCATCAGATACCGCACCAGGTCGCGGAAGTCCTGGGGCGACATGTTGTACCCCAGCCCCTCCGGCATCAGCGACTTCTCGACCACCTGGACCGGGCCGTCCAACTCGTCCTTGCCGATCTTCCGGAGGACGCCGTTCTCCTGCTTCAGGGTCAGCGACTTGTCGTCCTCCTCGGCCAGCACGCCCTGTTGAACCGTGCCGTCGAGGAGCCGGGCGGTGCGGAGGAAGTACGGGGCGCCGATCACCCGGTTCGGGTCGATCACGTTGGTCAGGATGTACTCGATGTCCCGGGCCGCCCCGTCCAGCGGCGGCCCGACCTCGGCCCCCTTGCCGTCGAACTTGTGGCACTTGGCGCAGTTGGCCTCGAACACCGCCCGGCCGCGGGCGAACGACCCCGGCCCGTCGTGCAGCGACGCCCGGGCCTTGTCGATCGTCGCCGTCAGCTCGGCCGGGGTCGGCCGGGTCCGGCCCCAGGCCTTCTCGACCAGCCGGTTCAACTCGCCGTCCTTGAACGCCTGCACCCGGAGGATCGTGTTGTCGGTGACGGCGGCCCGGTCGATCGTCCCGGCGGCCATTGCCTGAAGCAGTGCCCGCGCCCACTCCTTGCGGCTGGCCAGGGTGTTCACCACGTCCGGCCGGGCGGCCGGCGGCAGCCCCTTCCAGGCGGCGACCAGTTCGGCCGGGACCTTCGGGTCGTCGAACGCGGCCAGCGCCCGGGCGGCCTCGGCCCGGACGGCGACATCCGGGTCTTTCTTGAGCAGGTCGAGGACGACCGGCAGCGTCTCGGCCACCTTGAGCTGCCCGAGCTGGCGGACGGCCTCGGCGCGGGCGTCGGACTTGTCGGCCCCGGTCGCGGCGGCCACCGCCCGCTTGACCGCCGCCGGGTCGCGGAAGTTGACGGCCAGCTTGTTGACGAGCGGGACGAGCTTCGGGTCGTTCTCCTTCACCAGGGCGGCTTGCAGGGCGGCCCACTCCTCCGGGGCGGTGACGGTCTGCCCGGCGAGGGCCACGGCCAGCCCGTCCAGGGCCTTCTCCCGGCTATGCACATCCTTCAGCCCGGCCACGAACGCCACGCACCGCTTGAGGTCGCAGGGGTTGCCGGTAGCGACCAGCCGCCGCATCACCTTCGGGACGATCTTGTCGCGGACGAACAGGTTGTCCGGCGACTGCTCGGCGAGCCAGGCGAGTTCCCGATCCGTCGCGTCGTCGCCGTCGTTCTTGCCCTCGTCCTTCGCGGCCCGGATCAGGGCCTTCTCGTAGGCCAGCCACACCAGTTGCGGGATGACCGGGTCGTTCGCGTCCTCCTTGTGGGCCAGCAGTGCCCGGACGAGCGTCGTGACGTCGTGCTTGTCGGCCAGCCGGAGGGCGGCCGATGCGAGTTCGCGGCGGACGACGGGCGACGGCTGATCACCGGCCAACCCGGCCAACAGCGCGACGTGATCCGGAGTCGCCGCCACCCGGTCAACGAGTGCCCGGATCGCCAGGGATGTCGCCCCCGGGTCCTGGCGGCGGTTCTGCGCCATGTACTTGACGAACGCCTCGTTGACGCTGGCCTCCAGTGCCGCTCGGCGGTTCAACGAGCCGGTGACCAAGGAGCTGCGGAACAGCTCCCCGGCCTTCACGGCCGAACCCGCGTTCGGCTCGTGCCGCTCGGTGAGCAGCCGCAGCGCGGTCCGGTACTCCCACGGGTCCTTGCTTTGGAAGGCGAGGTCCCTGAGCGCCTGGCTGTGCCAGCCGGTCAGGGCCCAGGTCTTCTTCGCCGGCCGGCCCTTGAGCTGGATGCGGTAGACCCGGCCCCGCTCGTAGTCCCACGAGTCGGCCGCGGCCTGGTGGCACGGGTTTTGGTCGTGCCAGTCGATCAGGTAGATGTCGCCGTTCGGCCCCCACTTCATGTTGATCGGGCGGAAGTTCTTGTCCCCGCTGACCAGGAAGTCGTCGCCCCGGCTGGCCGTGAACGTACTCCCCTTCGGTTTGAGGATGTTCTGCTTCACCGAGCAGCCGTGGATGCTCCCGAAGATCACGCTGTCCCGGTACTTCTCCGGGATGTGCGGGGCGTCGAGCGAGATCAGCCCGGCGTGGGCCCAGCCGCTCTCCCGGTGGAAGGTGTGGTCGCAGATTTCGTTCAGGTATTCGTAGACGTGGGGGTTGTAGCTCGCCCCCGCCTGTCGCTTGTAGATGCCGCCCGGGACGATGTGGTACAGGTGCGGGATGACGCAGCAGGCCAAAATGAACTGCCCGTCGGTGTTCCGCCAGTCCATCCCCCACGGGTTGCTCGTCCCCTCGGCGAACACCTCGAACGCCTTCTTGGTCGGCTGATACCGCCAGACCGCCCCGTTCAGCCGCGTCACCGGGCCGTCGGCCTGCCCGGGCGGCCCCACGTCCGACTGGGTGAAGACCCCGTGCAGCCCGTATAGCCAGCCGTCCGGCCCCCACTGGAAGGTGTTCAGCGTCTCGTGGGTGTCCTGGCTGCCGAACCCCTTGAGCAGCACCTCGAACTTGCCCGGCTTGTCGTCCTTGTTCTCGATGAACCAGAGGTACGGCGGGGCCCCGACGAACACCCCGCCGTGCCCGACCTCGATGCCCGAGGCCATGTCGAACGCCCCCAGCCCGGCCTTCTTCCGCTCCGGCGTCACCGGGAAGTCCTTCCCCTCGGCGAACACCGTCCGCTTGTCGCAGGCCCCGTCCCCGTCGGTGTCCTCCAGGATCACGATCCGGTCCCGGGGCGCGTTCTTGCCGGCCTTGCTCGGGTACTCGAAGCACTCGACCACCCACACCCGGCCCTTCTCGTCGATGGTGAAGGCGATCGGGTTGACCAGTTGCGGCTCCCCGGCGAACAGCTTGACCTCGAACTCGGGGGCGACCTTGAACCGGGCCACCGTCTCCTCCGGCTTGAGGTACGGCTGGCCGGACGCCTTGCGGTTGTCGAACCCGAATTCCTTCTGGGCCGGGGCTGCCGTGGGCAGGCCGAGCACGGCAACGAGCGCGAGGGTCCGCATGATGGGTCTTCCGCGACGGAAAGGGTGGACGAGATGATACTACGGGCGAGGGGGTCGGGTCGCCATTCGCCGGGGGGGTTGATGACCCCCCTCCCCCCCCCCTCTTCTTTGCGATCGGCGTAAGCGGTTGAAGCAATTGCTGTTAAACCCGTTTCGAGCATGAGCGGCGGTTATGCTCGGTCCCAGAAGTTGCCCGAATCTGCTCGCCGGCAACCGTTTCCGGCCGGGGTACCGCACGACCGGACCCGCTCATGCTCGCCGTCGCCGGGATCCGGCGGGTGGTCCGCCGGGCCGACCCGGGCAAAGTGGACCAATGAACACTATAATCCCGCCGGCCGCTGTCAAGTGCCCGCGGCTACTTTTTCCGGGCGGCGAAGAACTCGGCGATCAGCCGCTTCGACTCGGCCGACCCGGCCAGTTGCAGGAACGCCGCCGTCTCCAGCCGGAGGCCGTCGGCCAGCGGCAGCCGGGCCCCCTCGGTCGCCACCCGGTACGCCTCCCGGACGGCCGCCGGGGCCGTCACCGCCGGCATCTTGGCCGTCGGGTGGGCGTCCAGCGACAGCGGGCCGTGCCCGGCCGCCCGCCGGTCGGCCCACCCCGGCCGGCCCA
>JAIEQN010001179.1 GCA_019747685.1 Gemmataceae bacterium | reverse complement strand
CGGGGTCGCCCGCCGCACCGCCGCGCGGGCGAAGGTCGAAGCCGCCCGCCGGCAGGCCCGCGAGGCCGCCGTCCCCGCCCCGACGCGCCTCCGGACCCGCTCGGCGAGATCACGGCCCGGGAGCTCCTCGCGGTCGGGGACGAGGAGGTGTCGCGGCTGCCGCCCCGGTACCGCGGCCCGCTCGTGCTGTGCTACCTCGAGGGGCTGACGCGGGACGAGGCGGCCCGGTCGTGCGGGTGGTCCCCCTCGACCTTCGCCCGCCGACTGCGGCGGGGCCGTGAGCGGCTCAAGGCCCGACTGCCCCGCCGCGGTGTGGGGCTGCGGGTGCTCCGGAGGTCCGCAGGTTAGTCACGATGCCGAACGCGTGGTGGCACGCACCATCGCCATCAATCCGGTGCGGATGTCAGTGGGGAGACAGGGCCAACGCCCGACCAACTCCGCGAGGTCCGGCGGAATCCGCGGTAGGGACGCCAGGCACCCCGCCAATCGTTCTCCGTCCGGTTCACGGGTCGTTTATTTGCTTAATTAAAATACAGATTGTTTATAAAAACTGTAATAACTCGCCCCCACCCTACCCGTCGGACCTAACTCCATGCAGGGCGTCACCGCCGGGGCATCGGCATGGCAATCGTCCCTCCGACCGGGTTTATTGGTTCGGCCGTAGGGTGTGCGTGTTGCCGAACCAAACCAATGAGCGGCGGACCGGGCGCTACCGCCGGGGCATGGACGACCCGCCCGCCGTGGCCCCGCCGAGGGTCGCCCCGGCCGACCCGATCCCCAGCACCTCCGCCACCTCGCCCGGGACGACGTACCGGGAGAGGAAGAACCGGACGGCCTCGTCGGCCAACAGCGCCCGGGCGTTGACCCGGACCACCGGGGCGGCCGTCGTCCCGGTGATGGTCAGCTTCACCGTCCGGTTCGACAGGAAGTCGCTCACGTCCTTGATGAGGCCGATCGGCACCGGGCCGAACGCCGGCAGCCGCAGGGCCAACAGCCGCAGCCCCCGGGCCTCCGGCCCGACCTGCCCGGTGTGGGCGACGACGTTCAGGTCGAGCCGCCCGGCGGTGGTGATGGTGCCCTCGGCGAACAGTTGGGCCGACGGGTTGGCCAGGGCCAGCCGCTGCACCCGGAAGACGCCGCCGCGGAGGGTGCCGCGGATGTCGCCGGTCCGGAACGGCTTGGTCAGCCCGAGCGGGTTCAGGTACGGGAGGGCCTCCTGGATCAGCGGCACCTCCTTCACCGAGGTGTTGGTCAGGGCGGCGACGAGGTTCCCGGTCAGGTCGGCCGACGACCGGACGTTGGTGCCCGCCAGGTCGAACCGGCCGGTCAGGTGGCCGGTGCCGAAAAAGCTGCTCTCGCCGATGGTCGGGGAGATGGCCGCCAGGGGCACGTCGACGAACCGGGCCTGCCCGTCCACCCGGACCCCGCCGCCCCACTCGACCGTCAGGTCGGCGGTGGCCCGGCCGGTCCCGGCCCGGGTCGACGCCCCCCGGACGGCCAGCCGCCCGTACCCGCCGGGCGAGGTGCCGTAGTCGAAGGGTAGCCGGAGGTCGTTGACCGCGACGCCGGAAACGGTGCCCCGGCCGACGGTGACGACCCCGGAGCCGCGGATTTCCCGCCCGACCCGGCCGCGGACCGTGACCGACACGTCCCCGGTCAGGAGGTCGGTCACTCCCGGCACCGGGGCGGTCAGCCGCCGGCCGTCGGCCCGGTCGAGCGTCACCGAGAAGAAGTTCCGGGTCGGGTCGTTGACCCCGACCCGCGCCCGACCCCGCAGGATGCCCCCGGCGACGGTGCCGCTGAGGTCGCGGAGTTCGAGCTGGCCGTCCCGCAGGAGCAGCACCCCGCGGACCTCGGGGGCGACCTCGTCCCGGCCCCAGCGGACGCCGCGGACGAACAGCCGGCCGGACCCGGCCGAGAGGTCGTTGTCGAAGTCGAATGTCAGGTCGAATCGCCCGGCCAGCGGCCGCAGGGCCTCCGACCGCAGCGCCCGGGCGAGCTGCGACAGGTCGACGCCCTCGACCCGGAGCGACCCGCGGCGGTCCTTCTCCGGGTCCTTCTTGCGGGCGCCCGGGTAGCGGCCCTTCACCTCGAACGACCCGCCCAGGGTCCGCCCTTCCAGGGAGTAATCGACGGCCCCGTTCTTGATCGCCGCCTTGCCGACCAGCCGCTCGGCCGGGATGTTCTGGACGGTCAGCTTGGGCGAGGAGAGGTCGAGGTCGAGGTTGCCGACCCGGCCTTCGTTGGCGTTGGCCGGGGGGATGATGCCCGCCACCTTGCCGGAGACGGCCCCGCCGATGCGGACCGGGAAGTCGGGCACGAACGCCGCCGCGGCGGCCGCGTCCACGTCCTTGAAGGCGATGTCGAACGCCCCGCCCTTGTCCGGGGCGAACGGGTACTCGGCCGACCCGGTGATGGTCCCGCCGAAGACGTTGGCGTTCAGGTCGGACAGCTTGACCCGCTCGGGCGAGAGGTCCCACTTCAGCGCGACGGCGTTGGCCGCCGTCTTGCCCAGGGTCAGCTTCGACGCCCGGATGGTCCCCGACGCGGTGTAGGTCAGCGGCGAGAGCGTCCCGGCCAGTTTGGTGTCGGTCTCAAGCACGCCCTCGACCGGGACGGGCAGTTCGGCCTCGGGGACGAGCTTCCGCAGGTCGGTGATGCTGGTGCCGGTCGTCTTGACGGTGGCGTCGAAGGCGTACTTGCCGGTCAGGGCCAGGGTCCCGGCGGCGGTGACCGGGATGCCCACGATGGTGACGGCCCCTTCGGTCAGGGTGACGACGCCCTTGGCCGCGACGGCGGTGAAGGCCACGTCCGTCATGGCCCGCCCGGCGACGACCAGTTCCGCGCTCCGCAGGCTCGCCGAGGCGTCCCAGGTAGCCGGGTCGGCGACCCGCTCGAACGGGGCCTTGAAGGTGGCCTTGCCGGAGACCAGCCCGCGGGCCTCGATGCCGAGACCGGGCACCGCCCCGAGGACGGCCCCGAGCGGGATGCGGTCGAGCGACAAGGCTGCGGTCACGTCACCCACCGGGTCGATCGCGGCCGTGGCGGTGCCGCTGAGCGAGCCGGGGGCGGCGGCCGGGTCGCCGGGCTGGGGGAACTTGGCGGCCAGCTTGTCGAGGGTCAGCTTGCCGTCCTGGAGGTTCACCTCGGTCGTCAGGTCACGGACGGTCAGCCCTTCGAGCCGCAGCTCGGGCGAGGTCAGCGTCCCGGTCAGCCGGTACGCCGACTTGGTGGCGGCCTGCCCGAGCGGGACGGCCAGCTTGGCCCGGACCGTCACCTTGCCGGCGACCTTGTAGGGAATCTTCAACTCCAGTTGTTGGACGAACTGGGCGATGTCGATGTCCCGCAGGGTGATGGTGGCGTCGAGGTCGGTCTGGTCGGTCCGGCCCTCCCCGGCCTTCGGCTGGACGGCCAGCAGGGTGACGAGCGCGGCCAACTCCTGCGGGGTGGTGACGGTGACGGAAAGAGTTCGGTTAGGGGATGCCAGGGGCGCAAGCCCCTGGTCGAGTTCCCCTCTCCCTCCGGGTGTGAGGGGGCTAGGGGATGGGGTCCCGGCGTCGGCCCGGTCCCCCCGGCCGAACTGGAGCCGCTGGCCATTCCCGCCCAGGGTCACGTCGAGTTCCAGGTTCCCGCCGGCGAACCCGGGCACGACGATCTTCCCCTTGCCGCCGCCGAACGGCTCGACCCGGCCGTCCTCGTGGGCCAGGATGCGGAGGTCGGCCGACCCGGACAGGAACCCGTTCTCCAGGCTCAGCTTCCCGGGCAGGTTGCCGCCGAGCGTCTTCAGCCCCCACTTCTCCGGCAGGTCCTTGATGGCCAGCCGCTCGACCGTCACCGCCAGCGGGTCGGCGACGGCCGGCTCCTTCCCGTAATCCCATTTGGCCGCTACGGTCACGTTGCCGCCGGCCAGCTTGCCCGTCGCCCGGGTCCCCGTGTCTGCCTCGCCGACCTCCACCCGCCCGTCGTGGACCCGGACGACCCCCCGCACGTCGGCCAGCGTCACCTCGGCCGCCGGGATGCCCAGGCCCGCCCCCTTCGGCTGCACCCGCACGTCGTACCGGAACTCCTTGTCCGGGCCGACCGACAGGTGGATGGCCGCTGCCGCCGGGCCGTTCGGCTGGACGTTCTCCCAGACCGAGGGCGGGATATACGGGACCGACCGGAGGCGTGTGGTGTCGAGGACGGCGCCCTCGGTCGTCAGGTCGAGCCGGCCGGTCCCGCCGGCCCGGGCCACCTCGCCGGCGGCGGCCCAGTTCCCCCACCCGGGGTCGGCGGCCGTCCCGGTCAGCTTCACCGCCCCCCCGGCGGGTTCGGCCCGCATCGACAGCCCGCCGAGGGTGAACTCCGGCCGCCCTTCCTGGCGGACGGTCAGCCGGCCGTCCTCGATCACGATGACCGGTAGCTTGCCGCCGCCGGCCCCGTCGCCCCCCTTCGGCAAGGTGGTCAACACCTTCCCGTCCTTGTCGAGCCGCAGGGCCACCCGGACGCCCCTCAGCGTCACCTCGTCCGGCATCGTCTGGCCGGTCAGCAGCCCCGCCAACGACAGGTCGGCCGAGGCCGAATCGACCCCGAGGATTTCGGCCTCCGGGCCGGTCCCGAGGGCCGGGTCGAGGACCCGGAAGGCGAGCGACTGCGACCGCGCACCCAGCCCGACCGACGAAACCTCGACCGGCAGCCCGATCGCCGCCCCGAGCCGGTCGGCCACCGCCGCCCGCCCGGCCGAGGAGTTCAGGTAAACCCCGACTCCGACCCGGAGCAGGACGACCACCCCGACGACGACCGCCGCCCCGATCAAAACGTACCGCCCGACCCGCCGTGGCGACGCCATTCCTTCTCCTCCCGGCTCGACCCGCGGGCCGATTCCTCCGCCCGCCGACCGGGGTACAGCATCCGGCGTTCCGGTCCGCCCGCCCCCACCGTACCCAGGCCAGTTGTGTCGGCAGTCGGGGTAACACCGGCGGGCACGAAGTTGCCGGCCGGGGAGGGGGAATAAGCCCGCGGCGTCGCGGCTCATGTTAGTGTCGGCGGTGGCACACCCTGTGCTTTCCACCCATCCCATCCGGCCGCGGATTTGCCGGCCGCCGGGGCGATCACCCCGGCGCCCGCGGCCCAACCGGAGTTCCCACGATGCGACGACTTCTGATCCCGGCGGCCCTGGCCGTGTTCGCCCTGGCCCCGGTCGGCTGCAACAAGAGCCCCGAGGGCGGTACCCCGGGGACGGCCAACTCGTTCCAGCTCGACCTGCCGGTCATCCCGAACGCGATCAAGCAGGGCGACACCGAGACGGTGAAGATCAAGGTCGACCGGGGGAAGGACTTCAAGGGGGCGGTCAAGCTGTCGGCCAAGGCCCCGGACAAGATCACCGCCGAGTTCGACCGGACGACGGTGAAGGACGGGGAGTCGCAGGAGGTGAACCTGTCGATCAAGCCGGCCGCCGACGCCCCGGCCGGGGACCACAAGGTCACCATCACCGGGACCCCGGAGAGCGGGTCCGCGACCAGCAAGGACCTGACGGTCAAGGTGGTGGCGAAGTAACCCCCGTCGCCCCTCCGCTCGCCCGTCGCCCGTCGCCCCCAACCCCCACGAGGATAGCCCCATGTTGCGGTTAGCCGTGGTGTTCCTGTTGGCGGCGATGGCGGCCGCCCTGCTCGGGTTCGGGCTGATCGCCGACCTGACGTACGACGCGGCCAAGGTGGCGTTCGTTGTGTTCCTGGTGTTGGCGGTGATGACGTTCATCGCCGACGCCTTCCGCGAGCCGATGGCCGGCCCGGTGTAGCCGGGGCCGGCCGGCGGCGGCTGCCGCTCACGCCCGGGCCGCCCGGGTGGGCTTTCGGTGTCTTGGTGTCCCATCAACCGGAGGTACTTCGGATGGCGAGTGACAATGCCCAGCCGGTCGGGGTCGAGGACCTGGCCGGGGTGCGGAGCCGCATCTCGTGGGGGGCGATCCTGGGCGGGGCGGTGGTGGCGGTGGCCGTGTACCTGGTGCTGACGTTCCTGTTCGCCGCCATCGGGATGTCCATGACCGAGGCCGGCATCCGGTCGAAGGTGGCCCTCGGGTCGGCGGCCGCGGCCGCCCTGGTGACGGTGTTCGTGTCGCTGTTCGTCGGCGGGTGGGTGACGGCCCAACTGACCGCCGGGGAGACCCAGCGGGAGGCGATGATCTACGGGGTCCTGACCTGGGCGGTGGTCACCGGGTTCTTCCTGATGGCCGTCGGGGCCGGGGTCCGGGGCGGGTACTTCGCGGTGGTCAGCGGCACCCTGGTGGCCCAGAACAGCGGGGCGTTCGACCAGCAGGGGGTGGAGGCCAACCTGCGGTCGCTGGGGGTCAAGCAGGAGACGATCGACGCGGTGAAGGCCCAGGCCAACAACCCGGTCGCCCAGGAGCAGGCCCAGGACGCCCTGACGGCCGCGTCCTGGATCGCGTTCGCCGGCACCCTCCTGTCGATCGCCTCGGCGGTCGGCGGGGCGGTGGTCGGCAGCGGGCCGGAGTTCCGGCTGTTCCCGGCGGCGGTGGCCACCCGGCGGACGGGGGTCATCCTGGCCCGGTAGGTCGGTGTAGCCCCTCCCCCCGGCCCCCTCCCTTCGTAGGGGAGGGGGCCGGGGGGAGGGGTTTGTCTTCTCTCCCCGACGCCTTTGCCATTTCCCCCGACGGCCCGACCCGCTCTAATCACGGGATCAGGCCCGTTTCGCCCCGCGAAATCGCCGCCGGCGGCACGCCGGGAGCATCACCACCGGCAGCCGGTCGGCGCGGGTCGCGCCCGCCGCCTCCGGCCGCCAACCCACGGGTGTACCATGCCCCACCGCGGCCGCCCGATCACCATCCTGATGGCCGACGACGACCCGGACGACCGGGCCCTGACCCGGGACGCCTTCGCCGAGAGCCACCTGGCCAACGACCTCCGGTTCGTCGAGGACGGGGAGGAGCTGCTGGACTACCTGCACCGGCGGGGGAAGTACCAGGACCCGGCGGACGCCCCGTGGCCGGGGATCATCCTGCTGGACCTGAACATGCCCCGGGTGGACGGCCGGGAGGCCCTCCGGGCGATCAAGGCCGACCCCCGGTTCCGCAGCATCCGGGTGGTCGTCATGACCACCTCGAAGGCCGAGGAGGATGTCGTCCGCAGCTACGACCTCCAGGCGGCCAGCTACATCACCAAGCCGGTCACCTTCGACCGGCTGGTCGAGGTGGTCCAGGCCCTCGGCAAGTACTGGCTGGAGATCGTCGAGCTGCCGCCGAACGGGGACGGCAGCGACAGCGGGATCATCCCGAAGCCGAAGCCGTAGCCCACAGGCCGGGAGGCCTGTGCCACCAAACTCGGTCCATTGGTGGCACGGGCCGGGAGGCCTGTGCTTCGATTCCCGGCACATCTCCTGCACACTTCACGGCTGCCGGGAACCTCCGGATGGCCGTCCCGGTCCCACCGCACCGAGGCGCACCCGTGGCCCAGAGCACCGATTCGCTGTGGGACGACAAGTCCCCCGTCCGGTCGGCGGCCCCGCTGGCGGGGAACACGGCCTACGACGTGGCCGTGGTCGGCGGCGGGATCGCCGGGCTGACGGCCGCCTACCTCTTGGCCCGCGAGGGGAAGAAGGTCGTCGTCCTCGACGCCAAGCCGGCCGTCGTCAGCGGCGAGACGATGTACACCACCGCCCACTTGGCCTGGGCCCTGGACGACCGGTTCTCCCGCCTCGAATCGGTCCGCGGGGCCGACGCCGCCAGGCTGGCCGCGGCCAGCCACCGGTCGGCCATCGACCTCGTCGGCGAGATCGCCAAGGCCGAAGGGATCGCCTGCGACTACAAGCGGCTCGACGGCTACCTGTTCCCCGGGGCCGACGGCCCGGACGCCCTGGAGAAGGAGTGGGAGGCGGTCCAACGGCTCGGGCTGCCGGTGGTGCGGGTGGACGGGGTGCCGATCCCGGGGATCAAGGGGCCGGCCCTCCAGTTCCCCGACCACGGCCGGTTCCACCCGGTCAAGTACCTGTCCGGGCTGGCCGGGGCGATCCGCCAGCACGGCGGGGTGATCCACACCGACACGCCGGTGGAAAACGTCCGGGGCGGCGACCCGTGCGAGGTGACGACCAAGTCCGGGAACGTCGTGACGGCGGCGGCCGCGGTGGTCGCGGCCAACTCCCCCTTCGAGGCCGGCACCAGCCTGCACCTGAAGGTCGCCCCGTACCACACCTACGCCTTCGCCGCCGAGGTGCCCAAGGGCCGCATCGCGGACGCCCTCTACTGGGACACCGAGGACCCGTACCACTACGTCCGGCTCCAGCCGGGCGACGCCCACCACGACTACCTCATCATCGGCGGGGAGGACCACCGGACCGGCCAGGCCGACGACCAGGACGAGCGGTGGGGCCGGCTCATCGCCTGGGCCAAGCCGCGGTTCCCGGCGCTGGGCCGGGTGACGCACCGGTGGTCCGGGCAGGTGTTCGAGACGCCGGACGGACTCGCCCTGATCGGCCTGGCCCCGTGGAACGGCCCGAACGTCTACACCATCACCGGCGACAGCGGGATGGGGATGACCCACGGCACCCTGGGCGGCCGGCTGGTGGCCGACCTGGTGCAGCACAAGAGCAACGAGCTGGCCGGGCTGTACTCGCCGGGGCGGTGGATGCCGGGGGCCGTCCGGTCGCTGCTCGGGGAGAACCTGAACCTGGCCGCCCAGTACACGGACTGGCTGACCGGCGGGGACGTGAAGGGGCCGGAGGAAATCCCGCCGGGGCAGGGGGCGGTGGTCCGCCGCGGGCTGACCAAGCTGGCTGTTTATAAGGACGGCCAGGGGCGGGTGACGACCCTGTCGGCCGTCTGCCCGCACATGGGGTGTATCGTCCGCTGGAACCCGGGCGAGACGACCTGGGACTGCCCGTGCCACGGGTCGCGGTATGGCGCCGACGGGAAGGTCCTGCACGGCCCGGCGACCGAGGGGCTGAAGCCGGCCGAGTAGGTGGTGTTCCCTGGTGGCACAGGCCTCCCGGCCTGTGTAGCCGACCTACCACCGGCGGTGGTAGTACCCGCCGACGAACACCGGCGGGGGCGGGCCGTAGATGTACGCCGGCTCTTGGTAGACGACCGTCGGGGCCTCCCGGACCACCACCGTCCGCGGCCGGCGGTCGTACACCACCGGGGCCGGGCGGGCGTTCTGCATCTCGATGACGACCCGCGGCGGGACGTTGTTGGTCTTCAGGAAGCTGAGGTCGCCCGGGCTGAGTTGGAACGTGCTGCCGCTGCTGCGGATCTGGTTGATGATGACCTGCTCGTCCTGCCCCTCCTGGACCATCTGGACGACCTCGTTCAACCCCAACAGCCGCTGGTTGGCCTGGGCCGACGCCTGCGCGACGGCTACGGCCGTCTGGCGTTCCTCCCGCTTCTGCTGGTCGGCCCGGTCCATGCTGTTGCCGATCGCCCCGCCGGCCCCGGCCCCGAGCAGTCCGCCGACCACGGCCCCGGTCTTCGGGTTCCCGGTGGCCGCCCCGATGGCCGTGCCAACCCCGGCCCCGGCCAGGGCCCCCAGCCCGACGCCCTTCTCGGTGTTGTCGAAGTGGGAGCAGCCGCCGCCGGCCGCCGTCAGCCCCACCAGCCCGGCCAGAACCCCGGCCCGGAGTTTACGTTCGGTCGTCATCGGCGTGCCCCGCCTCCGTGCGTGGACCGTCGCTTATGCCGGCCCGGGGCGACCGGGTCAACCCCGCCGCGGTTGACTTCCGGGTCGGGCCGCCCACAAAAACCATCGGCCGGCGACGAACCCGGACCGCAACCGACCGTGTCAGATTCGGGAGAAGCCCGGGGCCGCCCCCGGGCTTTCGTGTCCGAGGAACCGCGATGAGCGCCGACCGGCCGGTGGACAACGCCCCGTACCTCACCCACGTCCACAACGGCCTGACGATCGAGGGGTATTCCCGGGCCGCCGTCCAGAGCTACTGGCGGGTGCCGGAACTGAAGGTCGGGTTCGACCTCGGTGCCCAGCCCTGGGACTTCATGGGTACGCCCACCTGGTTCATCTCGCACACCCACCTGGACCACGTCGCGGCGCTGCCCGTCTACGTCGCCCGGCGGCGGATGATGAAGATGGACCCGCCGACGGTATACGTCCCCGAGGAGGGGTTGGAGGACGTGCGGAAGATGCTGCTGATCTTCCAGCGGCTCGACCGCGGCCGGCAACTCGCCGACCTGCGGGGCGTCGTCGCCGGCGACACCATCGAGCTGAGCCGGGAGAACGTCGTCACCGTCTTCAACACCGTTCACACCATCCCGAGCCGGGGGTTCGTGGTCTGGGACCGGCGGAACAAGCTGAAGGACGAGTACGTCGGGCTGCCGGGGGAGGAGATCAAGAAGCTCCGGCTGTCCGGGGTGGCCATCACCCGGGAGGTCCGCGTCCCGCTGGTGGCGTACACCGGGGACACGGCCCCGGCCGGGCTGGACGCCGAGCCGGCCTGCTACAACGCCAAGGTGCTCATCACCGAAATGAGCTTCATCCGGGAGAAACACCGGCGGGACAAGATTCACAAGTTCGGCCACATGCACCTGGACGACTTCGTCGAGCGGGCCGACCGCTTTCAGAACGACCTGATCGTGGCCGGCCACTTCAGCACCCGCTACCACCCGCAGGAGGTCCGCCGACTGCTGGACGCGAAGCTGCCGCCGCAGTTGAAGGGGAAGATGAAGCTGTGGGTGTGAGTTACGGCTTGTCGGGCAAAAAGGGGTTGCCGTCTTTCCCGACGGTTTCGAGCTGTTCGTCCACTCGGTTAGCCAGTTCACGGACGGGCTTGCTCGGGTCGGTCTTGAGCTTCTTCACGAACCGATGAAACTGCTTGGTGGCTTCCGGCTTGGCGAGGCTCAAGCTCACCAGCCCGGCATAGCGGATGAAGTTGTTGGGGTGGACGAGCATCGCGTTCCCCATCGCCCCGATGTTGGCCTTGTCGCCCCCGGCCACCCGGGAGATGGCGACGGCGTCGGCCGCCGCGAGAAAGGCTGCCTTCGCGGCCGTCGTGAAGACCCCTTTGGCGTCACTCTCGGCGATATCGAAGGAACGCAAGATTTCTTCCAACGTCGCGGCGTTGTCGATGAGCGGGATGGTCATGGTCAGGGTGTCATCGAAGTTGAACTCCTTCTCGTTGAATCGTTCGAGCCGCCTGCAAGTCGCGAGGTTCGTCATGAGCTGAGCGTAGAGGATGGGGACAGCCCCATCGCCGTCCGGCCCCAGTTTGGCGATTTCTCGGATCGCGTTGTATTGGTTCTCGAAGACCGGGTCGCTGATGATGGTCGAGACGTGCGGGTAAAGTTCCGGGTGGACCTGCTTCAGCGCGTCGAGGGCGGCCGCGCGGACCATCCCGGGGGTCACGATCGCCTGGCACAGAGCGCGGGCGGCCGGCTTCCCCTGCTCGCCCATTGCCCCGATCTTCTTGCATATCTTGACGCGGGCCTCCGGCGGGTTGGACCGGTCGTTGATGGCCTTCGCCAGCTTCTTCAGTTCGGCATCACCGTCCTCCTGCGCCTACCCCCCCCCCCCCCCCCATCCGGTGACGACCGTAATAGCGATGAGCGCGGCGAACACCTCCCGGCTCACAGTGCGGCTGGCGGACATGGGCGGCTCCTCGGTGGGGCGGGGGTGTGACGAGTGTACCGAACGGACAGATTGGCAGCAAGCCTCGTACCACCGGGCGTAAATTCTGGTCTTGTTCCGGGCAGTGCCACCCGCTGCATGGGATCGGTTAAGGGGCTTCCGGCGCTCGACCGGGGAAATGCCATCGAGCCGCCGGCGTCTGTACCCTATCGGTACACCCACCCCGCCCCCCGCGCACAGGTCGGCATGAGCCAGGTTGACGTGGCGGCCGTGGCCGGCCGGCTGGTCGGCAACATCGAGAAGGTCATCATCGGCAAGCGTCAGCAACTGACGCTGGCCCTGGCCGCGTACTTCTGCGAGGGGCACATCCTTCTGGAAGACGTGCCGGGCGTCGCCAAGACGATGCTCGCCCGGGCGCTGGCCCGGAGCGTCGGGTGCAGCTTCAAGCGGCTTCAGTGTACCCCCGACCTGTTGCCCACCGACGTGACCGGCGTCTCCATCTTCAACCAGAAGACGGCCGAGTTCGAGTTCCGCCCCGGGCCGGTGTTCGCCCAGACCCTCTTGGCCGACGAGATCAACCGGGCCACGCCCCGGACCCAGGCGGCGCTCCTAGAGGCGATGGCCGAACGGCGGGTCAGCGTGGACGGCCAGACCTACGTCCTCAAGCCGCCGTTCCTGGTCGTCGCCACCCAGAACCCGGTGGACCAGGAGGGCACGTTCCCCCTGCCGGAGGCCCAGCTCGACCGGTTCCTCGTCCGCCTCAGCCTCGGCTACCCGAGCTTCGAGGAGGAGGGGAAGATGCTCAGCCGGCTCCAGAAGGGCCACCCGATCGACGACCTCAAGCCGGCGGTCGCGGCCGATGACATCCTCGCGTGTCAAGAAGCCGTCCGGGACATCCACGTCGACGAGAAGGTGAAGCGGTACATCCTCGAAGTGGTGCATTCCAGCCGGGAGCACGAGGACGTGCTGCTCGGCGGCAGCCCGCGGGCGTCGATCGCCCTGTTCCGCACGGCGCAGGCCCTGGCGGCCATCGGCGGCCGGGACTTCGTGCTGCCGGACGACGTGAAGAAGATGGCCCACCCGGTGCTGGCCCACCGGCTCATCCTCAAGCCGGAGAGCCGGCTCCGCAAGCGGACCCCGGCCGCCGTCGTGGCCGACCTGGTCGCGGATGCGAAGGTGCCTGTTACCGACAAGCAGAAGGCTCAGTCGGTCGATTACTTCCAGTAATCGACCAAGGCAAAAGGGAAAAGGAAAAAGGCAAAACAGAACGAAGCCCGAGCGAGGAGCGGTAACCCATGCCCCCGCGTGACATCTGCGAGCGGACCTTCGAATTCTCCGTCCGGATCGTCAACCTTTGAGTCTCGCTCGGCGAGCGGCCGGGAGCGCCGCGACGGATCGGCGACCAATTGCTACGGGCCGGGACCTCGATCGGGTCGAACGTGGAGGAGGCCCAAGCCGGTGAAACACGAGCCGACTTCATCCACAAGTACGCGATCGCCCTAAAGGAAGCCCGCGAAACCTCGTACTGGCTCCGCATCCTCCGAGCAACGAATCTTGCGCCGCCCGAATGCGTCGCCGGACTGCTCGATGAGTGCGAACAGTTTAAGCGAATTATCGGCGCGATCATCTGCCGGGCCAAAGAAAACGCCTGACTGTGGGCCGAGCGGTTCTGTTTTGCCTTTTTCCTTTTCACTTTTGCCCTCCTCGATGATCTGGCTCGTCGTCATCCTGTTGCTCATCGGCCTCGCCCTGGCCCTGCAAGCCGGGCTGGTGGCGTTCGCCGGGTACGTCCTGCTCGGGGCGTACCTGCTCAGCCGCTACCTGGCCCGGCGGTGGGCCGCCGACCTGGCCGCCGAGCGGGCCTGTGATGCGTCGCCGCGGGAGATCGGCGAGTCCGCCGAGGTCGTCGTCACCCTCCGGAACACCGGCCCGCTGCCGATCCTCTGGGTGCTGGTCGAGGACCTGCTGCCCGAGGGGATGCTGGCCCGGCCGAAGCGGCTCGGGGTGAAGGGGAAGCGGGTCAAGGCGGTCAACCTCGGCCCGCGGCAGACCAAGCGGATCAAGTACACCGTCACCTTCGAGATGCGGGGCTACTACCAGCTCGGCCCGACGGTCCTCGAAACCGGTGACGTGTTCGGCCTGCACCGCCGACACCGGGTCATCGGCTCGCCGGTGTTCGTCATGGTCTACCCGAAGGTGGTGCCGCTGCCGAAGTACGACTTCGCCTCTCAGCGGCCGATCGGTGAGGTCCGGCTGCACAACCGGCTGTTCGAGGACCCGACCCGGCCGGCCGGGGTCCGGGCGTACCAATACGGCGACCCCATCTCCCGGGTCCACTGGCGGGCCACCGCCCGGACCGGCGAGCTGCACGTCCGCGTCTACGAGCCGACCAGCCTGGCCGGGGCGACGCTCCTGGTGGACTTCCATGCGGATGGCTACCACAGCCGCGGCGAGCCGTCCCGGTCCGACCTCGTCGTCACAACGGCCGCGAGCATCGCCTACGCGGTGTCGGTGCTGAACCAGCCGCTCGGGCTGGCCAGCAACGGCCGGGACGCCGCCGACCGCATCCGCGACGAGGCCCTGGCGAAGGGCGCCGCCGACACGCCTGGCTACGAGACCCGGAACGAAGCCCGCGGCCGGTTCGAGCTGAAGGACGAGTCGGACCGCATCCGGCCGGTGGTGGTCGAGACCCGGCGGGGGTTCGACCAGTTCCAGAAGGTCCGGGAGGCGCTGGCCCGGCTGGAACTGTCGGACGCGATGGGGTTCGGCGGGCTGGCTCTGGAGATGGCCCCGCGCATCCCCCGGGACGCGACGGTCATTGCCGTCCTGCCGCGGGTGCCGGTCGAGACGGCGGTCGCCCTCGGGACGCTCCGCCGGCAGGGGTTCGCGGTGACGGCCCTCATCGTCGGGCTGGAGGAGGCCGACCGGCTCCAGGCCCACGGCCGGCTGCTGGCCGAGACGGTCCGGGACATCCGGTACGTCAACAGCGAGGCCGAGCTGGCGGCCCTGGGCGGGAACACCGCCGCCCCCGGCCCGGCCGCCTACGGGGTGGACATCCCGTTGGTTTAACCCGCACAGGCCGGGAGGCCTGTGCCACCAAAGCAAGGGTATTGGTGGCACAGGCCGGGAGGCCTGTGCCACCAAAGCAAGGGTATTGGTGGCACAGGCCGGGAGGCCTGTGCCACCAAAGCAA